>DASVLY010000150.1:0-2212 GCA_036384635.1 Noviherbaspirillum sp.
GGATGCAGCGCCCGACCCTACGCTACAGGTCAAGCTGGAAGAACTGGTCCAGTTGTTCTGGGACATCGGCCTGGAGATCGGCCACAGCATTCGCACTATCGACGAGTGCCTGACGGAGTCCGCCGCCGATATCACAGTCCAGACCAGCCTGCTGGAAGCGCGGCTGATTACCGGCAACCGCAAACTGTTCCAATTCCTGCGCGACCGCTGCAACGCCGTGATCAACCCACAGGCTTTTTTCGAGGCGAAAACGCTGGAAATGCGCCAGCGGCACGCAAAATACGAAGATACTTCTTACAGCCTGGAGCCAAACTGCAAGGAAAGCCCTGGTGGCCTACGGGATCTGCAGGTCATCCTGTGGGTCGCAAAAGCCGCCGGCCTGGGAGATTCGTGGCGCAAACTGGCCGAGCGCGGGCTGATCACACCGACAGAAGCGCGCCAACTGCTGCAGAAGGAACGCGCATTCAAGGATATCCGTATCCGTTTGCACATCCATGCAAGTCGGCGCGAAGACCGCTTGGTATTCGATGTGCAGGCGCCAATCGCGGAAAGCTTCGGCTTCAAGACTACTGAAACCCGGCGCGCCAGTGAATACTTGATGCAGCATTACTACTGGGCGGCGAAGGCGGTGACGCAGCTCAATACCATTCTGCTGCAAAACATCGAAGCGCAACTGTTTCCGCAGCACGGATCGCCGCAGCCGATCAACGAACGCTTCAACGAGATTAACGGGCTGATCGACATTGCGCACGACGACACCTTTGAGATAACGCCTTCGGCGATGCTGGAGGTGTTTCTGCTGATCGCGCAACATTCCGAACTCAAGGGTATGACCGCGCGCACGCTGCGCGCGCTGTGGCATGCGCGCTTCAAGATCGATGGCAAGTTCCGCCGCGATCCTGCCAACCGTGCGCTGTTCCTGCAGATTCTGCAGGCACCGCAAGGGATCACGCATGCGCTGCGCGGCATGAATCAGACCAGTATCCTGGGCCGTTACCTGCCCAACTTTCGGCGCATCATCGGACAGATGCAGCACGACCTGTTCCATGTGTACACGGTCGATCAGCATATCCTGATGGTGGTGCGCAATGTGCGGCGCTTCACGATGACCGAGCACGCGCACGAATACCCGTTCTGCAGCCAGTTGATGGCCAACTTCGCGCAGCCGTGGCTTCTATATGTTGCCGCCCTGTTCCACGATATCGCCAAAGGCCGCGGCGGCGACCACTCGAAGCTCGGCATGGCCGATGCGCGCCAATTCTGCCGTGAGCATGGCCTGTCGAAGGAAGATACCGAGTTGGTGGTGTTCCTGGTCGAACATCATCTGTCGATGTCGCATGTCGCACAGAAACAGGATTTGTCCGATCCCGATGTGGTCCGCAATTTCGCCAACCTCGTCAAGGACGAGCGCCATTTGACCGCGCTGTATCTGCTCACGGTGGCGGACATCCGGGGCACCAGCCCCAAGGTGTGGAACGCGTGGAAGGGAAAACTGCTGGAAGACCTGTACCGGATGACGCTGCGCGTGCTGGGCGGTGAAGATCCATCCACAGATCACGAACTGAAAAATCGTCAGGAAGCGGCGCTCAAGACGTTGCGATTGTACGGTTTGCCGGAGGATGCGCATCAACGCCTGTGGCAGCAACTCGATGTCGCCTACTTCCTGCGTCACGATGCATCGGATATCGCATGGCAGACACGTTCGCTGTACAACAAAACCGACAGCGAAAGCCCGGTGGTGAAATGCCGGCTGGCGCCGATCGGTGAAGGCGTGCAGGTCACGGTCTACATCAAGGATCAGTCCGATCTGTTCGCCCGCATCTGCAGCTACTTCGACAGGAAGAATTTCAGTATTCTCGATGCAAAGATTCACACGACCAAGAACGGCTATGCGCTCGACACCTTCCTCGTGACAGAGCCGGCATTCTCGAACAGCTACCGCGACATCATCAACCTGGTCGAGCATGAACTGACGCAACTGCTGGAATCCCATGCTGCGCTGCCGCCACCGAGCAAGGGTCGCCTGTCGCGCCTGTCGCGCACTTTCCCGATCACCCCTACCGTCGATCTGCGTCCGGACGAGCGCGGCCAGTATTACCTGCTGTCGGTTTCCGCCAACGACCGCAACGGCTTGCTGTATTCGATCGCAAACGTGCTGGCGAAATACAAGGTCAACCTGCATACCGCGAAGATCATGACGCTGGGGGAACGT
>DASVLY010000151.1:0-3365 GCA_036384635.1 Noviherbaspirillum sp.
TAAATGCCTCGAATGACATAGATCGGGCTGTAATTATTGGCGGATCGGCTGACATGCATGCCAGGAACCATTTCGAATACATCGTCCAAGTCGCTGACGCCCATCGCCTGAATGTCTTCTGCCGTAATCACGGTGGCAACCGCCGGCGCCCGCCTCAACTGTTGCTGGCTACCAGTCGCAATCGAAATAGTGGATTTGTCACCGTAAACAAGTGTCAAGTCGTCCTCGTCGGTTTGTGCGCAAGCACCGGATACTTGAACGAACAGTACCGAAGCCACTGCCACGGGAAATAAGCTCAAGACTTTCACGTTGCCCCTCTTGGCATTGTTAATTATTTGCAACAGTCTATTGCAGCAAATTGGTGCAGTCTATTGCCAATACAAAATATTGTGCAAAACCTACAACTTGCGTCGCAACGACTCAGCGCCGCCACTGCCTTTTTTCAATACCCTCATAGGCAACGCCATCACATGGTGTTGGGAATAATGAGCCTTCCGGTTTGTCGGCAGCCTCGATCAAGCCGGGCGGCATCCCTGCAAGAAATGTAGGAATACGTAGCAACTGATACTCTCGCATCGAGAGTCCGAGGTCTGCGATCAGTGCGGCGTGCAGCGCCGCATAATTTATTCGCAGTTGCGGATAACGAGTAAGCAGCACGCGTTCAACGTCGAACGCGAGTTTGACATGCTGCCCTTGGTCGAGGCCAAGACGGCGCGCCAACGCCATCAGCCATGGAATACGCTCATCGCTGGAGTTAATCGGTCGGCCATAGCCATAAATTCGGCGCTTGCACGCTTCCTGCAACACCAGCGTTTCCAGATTGACTCCCTTTTCCAGCTCCACACGAGCACGCAGGAAGAACTCCATCGCCCGGCATCCCGCCTGACCGCCGTAGACCGTTGCTTCAGACACCGCCAGCGCGGCGGCAATTCCCAAATTCGCGCTGCTGCGCACATTCCCAGCAAGCGCCGCAATGCGGTTGTTCCAAAGCCTTGCATCCGGGTAGCTGGTATACACCCAGATTGCGTGCAACAGCTCTATTTGTTCAGGCGAAAACCGACGGCCGGTAATACCGAAGATGTACAGCTCAATCCAGTCCATGCCCCGAAGTTCAACATGCAAATCATGACCACGAAACACTGCATGACTGCCAGGGTAGCAAGCGCCCATGCGGGTTTTCAAGCGCCCTACATGCTCGCGCAGCAGTTCCGGCCCCCGCCCTTTCATGCCGCATCCTTCCGTGTAGGATCGTCTTCAAGATCCAGCGCATAAAACGGAAAGCGCTTGTAGCCGTATTCCCCCTGCTCCAACGCGTGCGCAGCGGCGCCAGGCAAACGAAGCAGCAGGTAGAGCATTTCGCCTTCCTTGGGTGTAAATCCGAGGTCGGCGAATGCAGCGGCAGCGACCCCGCTTATCGCTAACGGTAAACCGACCACCTGCTCCAACTGCTGCCGATGGCCGTCAAGCCAAGTCAAGCAAGAGGTCTTGCCAATGAGCGCGAGTTTGCTCAATAGCTGGGATACAGTCGTTGCGGTGGAAATCCCATAGGTATCAAAGCCAGGAGGATGTTCACCTCTTGGCCAGATATCTGCCGGGTCTGCCGGAGCACCGGCGACATGAGCTTGCCACGATGCCAGATCGGTTCCGCAAATGCCCCACGCAGCCATCGCATCAAAAACATCGCGCGCTCCACCGTACCTGCCGGCCCCGACTGAAAGCGCGGCGATCAGTGATGCAGCAGCCGTCGATCCGGCTACGCCGCCGCACATGGCTGCATGTATTGACGGATCACGAGGTCCGGGGTTTGCAAGGGCGACAGACAAAGCCTCCAGCATGTCCAGCGTGGCCGTTTCGGGCAACTCGTCCCGGAATAACAGGAACAGCATTTCCACCCAACGCGCCTTTCCGACCATCTCGCCGAAAACGTCGTATCCTCGGCAAAACGCCGCGCGTGCGGCAAACGGGTTGTCCGGCTCAGGCTCTTCCTGCCAGATCCTGGTATGAATCAGATGCTTCGGGTCGATATCACTCATGTCTAATTTATTTCTTTCGTCCGCCTGTGGCTTGTTATTCCAGGAAGTTTTTCAGATCGCCGTTCCAAGTATCCGCATCCGCAAACTCATCGGCGGCACCTGCTCCGCATCGATGCGCACATCCAGCAAGGTCGGTCCCTTGCGGCTGCAGATCGCATCGATGTCCAGCGCCTCGAAATCTTGCGGGCTGTTGATCACGTGCGCTTGCGCACCGAGCGCGCGCCCGAGCGCGGCGAAATCGGTCATCGGCAATTCAAACGCGATCTGTTCCGCGCCCGCCAGCCGCTGGCCATGCTTGACCATGCCTAGCGCAGCATCGTTCAGCACCACATAAATGACGGTCAGGCGCTCCGCCACCGCGACCGAAATCTCCTGGCCGTTCATCAGCATGCTGCCGTCGCCGGTAATGCACACCACCGGCACATCCGGATTGCCTGCCGCAGTGCCGACCGCACCACCGATCGCCCAGCCCATCGGGGCGAAATCCATCGTCACGCGCAGCCAGCCGCCACTGCTCTGGCGCCGGCCGGGTGACAGCTTGCGCCCGCCGCCGCCGATGCGCCTTTCGCTCACGCGCCGGTCGCGAGGATGCAGGTAGTGGGTGGCCCACGCGACGCTGTTGCCGGAATCGGCAAGATAGCGAGTGCTCGGCGGGAAACGGCGGCCGAGGTCATACATCAGGCGCTGTGGCGTGATCGGCACAGCGTCGCCCACATACTTCTCCGGCTCGGCCACCACTTGGCCTATGTCCCACTCCGCGCCCTCCTGCTTGCGCGACTGGCGGCGGCGCTCGTACGCACTGCCGGACATCGGCGCATCTGCATGCAAGCGCTCGATGAGGCGTTCGAAAATGGTGAAGATGCGTCCGCGCACATGCAACTTGGCCATCGGGCTCCGCGCAAGATGGTCTTCCGATTCGTCGATATGCACCAGGCGCTCGTTGAGCAGGGATTCGCTCCAGCCGCTGCTGGTCCACTCGCCCATGCTGGTACCGATGGCCAGAATCAGATCTACCGATGTGTCGCGCAGGATCGCATTGGAAGCGGTATGCCCGGCGAAGCCGAATACACCGCGAAACAAGGGGTGGCGCGGATTAACCAGCCCCTTGCCGTCCGGTGTGGCAATCACCGGCACACTTTTTAACGCAGCGAACTGCAGGATCGCGCCGATGCCTTCGCCGCACCAGCCGCCGACCAGCAGCACGAGTTTTTTCGCATTGACTATCATCCGGTACAGCGTGTCCACCGCCGCTTCGTCAATCATCGCGGACGGCTGCAGCAGCATGCGCAAATCATAGGACGGTGCAGCCAGCGGGCTCGCGCTTTTGAGGAT
>DASVLY010000152.1:0-2440 GCA_036384635.1 Noviherbaspirillum sp.
GCGCCGCACGTCGATGCGCCCAGCCGACATCGACGAATTCTTGGCAACGCAACGAACATTTGCTTTGGAAATCCTTTTTAACCAAGCCTCGATCACTGTATCGCGGCGATTTTCAACAGCCTGCTAGGGGGACACTTGGCAACGGGATACGCAAATAAAAGCGGTGGATTTTTGCGCCAGGCCAGGCGCAAACCACAGCGATAGGCGTTGCTATCGCGAGGATTTGCAACGACGCCTGGCGCAAAAAGGCACGCTTTTATCCGCATTTCGCTGCCAAGCGACCCACTAGCTACTGGCGCGAAACCCCATACACTCAACTGCTCTATACAGCATCGGCATATGCAGCCGACGTTTAGTGGCGTGCGCCCGATGCCATGTGCAACACCTCATCCACCACAGAACATGTTTTGTCCATTTCATCAGCGGTCAGCGTCGGGTGCACCAGAAACATCAGGCTGGTTTCCCCTAACTCTTTTGCGGCAGACAAGCGATTTTCCGGCCGGTAGCCGGTACCGTCAAAAGCCTTTTCCAGGTAGACCTCGGAACACGAGCCGTGGAAGCAGGGTACGCCGCGAGCGGTAATCGCTTCAATGATGCTGTCGCGTGTCCAGCCTGCGGCCAGTTGCGAGGGTTCGACGAAGGCATAGAAACGGTAGCAGGCATGCGTCACATCGATCGGCACTGCCGGCACGCGCACCACCGGATGGTGCCGGCACACTTCTGCAATACGCTGCGCATTCGCCTGCCGCTGCTTAGTCCATGAAGCCATCTTCCGCAATTGAATGCGCCCGATGGCAGCCTGTATCTCAAGCATCCGCCAATTGGTGCCGAAGGAATCATGCAGCCAGCGAAAGCCGGGCGGATGCACACGTTCGTACACCGCTTCCCACGAGTTGCCGTGGTCCTTGAACGACCATATGGCCGACCACCAGTCGCGGTTGTCGGTGGTCACCATGCCGCCTTCGCCGCCGGTGCTTATGATCTTGTCCTGGCAAAACGACCATGCGGCAATATGGCCGAGCGAACCGGCCATGCGCCCCTTGTAACGGGCGCCATGGGCCTGCGCACAGTCTTCGATCACGAACAGGCTGTGTGTATTTGCAAGCGCCATGATCGGGTCCATGTCGCATGGCCAGCCGGCCAGGTGCACGCAAACGATTGCTTTGGTGCGCCGGGTGAGTACTGCGCGTATGGTGGCGGCCGATATGTTCTGGCTGTCGCGCTCGACGTCGGCAAACACCGGCGTTGCTCCCGCGTTCACGATAGCGCTGGCGGACGCGAGAAAAGTGCGCGGCGTGACGATGACTTCGTCGCCGGGACCAATGCCCAGCGCCTTGATGGCCGCATCCAGCGCCAGCGTGCCATTGGCAAGCGAAACGGCATAGGGAACGCCGCTCCATGCGGCAAATTCCTTTTCGAACTCGCGGCATTCGTTACCCGTCCAGTAATTCACTTTATTGGATAACAGCAGCGCGCTGACGCACTCAGCTTCTTCCTCGGTGAAACTGGGCCATGGAGAAAATGGCGTGTTCAGCATTTGTTCTCCATGAACAGGCTCGACATGGACGGGTCCGCCAACTGTTCGAGAATGAACCGGTCAACCAGCGTGAATTTCCGATTGCCGATCAATTGATATGCGCCGTCATACGGCGGGAACCAGAATGCCCTGATCTTGCGCGGTATGTCATCGCTGCTTTTGATTTCCTTCATCGCCTCCATTTCGGCACGCGATACATACCTGCCGCCGATATTGCTGACCGTCACAAGCCTTTCCTTGCTGAGGCGCGCGGCATCGAACACTTCCTTGAACAGCGCATACAGCACCGGCTGGGTTTTTTGTTCCAGCGACTGCGCGGTTTCCCGCTCCGCATCGATCGGAAACTCGGAGACCTTGATGATGCCGCCGGTATCGATTTCATGATCCATATAGTGGGCGGAAGCGGCCCAGGTGTTTTTCCTCTCAAGGATCGCGAGATTGTATCCCCCGGTTCCCTTGTACTCCGGCAGAGGGGCAGGGTGGAAATTGATTGCTCCGCGCGATGGCGTGAGCAGAAATTCCTCGCGCAGCTTTCTCCAATACAGCATGGAAACGCCGAGATCGAATGCAAGCGTTCCTTCCTTCAATGCGGTGAGCGCAGCGGAAAATTCATAGAGCGGAATCGCATGTCTTTTCGCTACATCGGTTGTCGGCGAGAAGGCGAAATGGCTATCTGTCAGCACACCGACCACATGCACATCGGGCAACGTCAGCAGATATTCCAGCGCTTGCGCCGCCACCCGCTTCCTGCCCATAAATAACACCTTAAGCACTTTTATCTCCCATGAATCTGTCGGTGGTCGCAAACCCTTCTTTTGCAATACCCTCTCGCTCGAAAACTTTCAATACCGTCAGAAAGAGGATTTTCATATCGAGAAGAAAGCTGCGATGATCGACATACCA
>DASVLY010000153.1:0-3366 GCA_036384635.1 Noviherbaspirillum sp.
ATGGAATCGTGGCCGTCAGCTATACATGGGGGGATGAGTCGACCAAGTGGCAAGGCATGAGCCCCGAAGAGCGTTTGGAGAAATGCAGGAGCGTCATTGCGGAAGTCAGCCCTGAATTTGCCCAACATCTGGTGCCGGTCAATAACGAAATTCATTGTGTCGATTGGCAAGCGCAAGAACACCAGCACGGCGCATTCAAGCTCATCGGCCCCGGCCAGGAAGTCAGTCAAAAAGAGGTGTACCACCACTATCTGGACGTGATGCGCCAGGATGATAAACCCCACAGCGGGGTCTTTCTTGCAGGAGACTCCGTGGGATATTGCGGCGGATGGGCAGAAAGCGCCGTGATCAGTTCGGTCAATGCCATGCTTGCTGTTGCCGCCCATTTTGGCGGTACGCCGGCAGACGACTCGCCGCTGAAGCAAGATAAAGACAAGTACAACTATGGAGAAAGAAGACGGTCAATGAGCCTTGGGTAAGAAAACATTCGCACCGTTTTTCCCGCTTTCGCAGGAAAGACGGTGATATAGCTTATTGCCTTATGAACGCTTCGGCAGCCGCACGGTGACCGTCGTTGTGCCTTGGGCTTCATCGGTGTCCATGGCGATCGTTCCACCCTGCGCTTCCGTAGCCAGCTTGGCGCTGTAAGCGCCCAGACCAGAGCCTTGCGCCTTGCCGGCCGTGACGTATTTATTGAAAAAGCGATCGCGTATTGCCGCAGGCACCAGCCCGGTATTGCGAATGGCGACCACAACATTTGACGGCTCGATTGAAAAGCTGACGTTGATGCAGGCGCCTTCGCCGGAAGCCTCTGCCGCATTTCGCATCAGGTTGCGGAACAGCGAGTAACACAATCCTTCCTCCCCCTGCACAATGTAGCGGCGCAGTTCCGCGGCACTGCCGCCTTCGCCGGTCAGGCCGATGTCCAGCCTCAGGCGAGAAAATTCGGCCAGCATCTCTTGCCGCACTCTCGACAGCATCGTCACCAGATCCACCGGTTCCGCCTGAAACACAAAGGTGCCGCTTTCCATTTGATACAGGCTGAGCGATTGATTGAGCTGATCAATCATCTTCCATGCTTCGGCGCGAATGAAGTGCGCCAATTGCATGTAGCTTTCATTCAGGAGGCCATCGTTCAACAGCACATCGGTTCTTGCGATGATGGACTTGATCGGCTTTCTAAGATCGTTCTGAGTGATGCGCTCGACATCTTCCCGCAGCCTGGCCGAGTCTGCCAGTGCCATATTCTGCCGCAGCAGATTGGCGAGTGTCCACTTCAGGTACAGGTGAGTGCGAATGCGCGCTTTCAAAATACCCGGTTCGGCCGGCTTGACGATGTAATCGACGGCACCGATTTCCAGTCCATATATCACCTCATCGACATCGTCCTGACTGGTCAGAAAAATGATGGGGATATTGCGCGTAACAGGGTCTGCCTTCAGTTTGCGGCACACTTCGCGGCCATCCAGGCCGGGCATCATGATATCCAGCAGAATCAGATCCGGCGGCTGCGACGAATGCGTGATCTGCAGCGCATCGTGACCTGACGATGCTGTCTGGACGGCATACTCATCTTTGAGAATCTCGACAATGATATCGATATTGGTCTGCACATCGTCCACCACCAACACTGTGGAGCCGCCGACCCGCTGTTCCACATCGGTAATGTCGGTCAGGCCAAGCACTTTGTTGTTCGCCTGCGCCGCAAGCGGCATATCGTGCTGATAGCCGCCCAGCAGCCGTTTTACCTTGTTGGAAAAATCCTGCATCGTATAAGGCTTGACCAGATATTCCGACGCGCCGGAGGTGATTGCGGTGCGCATCTGCGCAGGACTGCTTTCCGATGTCACCATCATGAAGGGCAGGTCGGCAAGCACCGGATCGTTGCGCATCCAGCGCAACAAATCGAGCCCGCCCAAGCCCGGCATCTTCCATTCGCTGATTACGGCGGAAACCCTCTCCGTTTTCAATATCCGTATCGCATCCACGCCGTTGATTGCCTGCAGAACCTCTTTGATGCCGATTTCCTGCAAGGCCGCACTCATGGCATGGCGCATCGACTGCAAGTCATTCACAATCAATACAGGTAATTGCTTTTTCATATTCGTATTCCCCTGGCCTGGTTTGCTGGAACTCATTTCATCAAAGGAAGGCCTTCCCGTTATGAAATGAATTCTACTTCTGTGTGAAAACTCACGGATTCTGCGTTATCTGCTCTATTGCGGCCACCGTTCCATCAAGAGCCGCAATGAGTTGACGCAGCATTGCATCATTCTCCTGTCCTGAACCGATTGCCTGTTCAATCTCGCGCGCATGTTCGGCAAGCCTGAATGCGCCGAGATTGGCGGCGGCTCCCCTGATGGCATGGGTTCTTTGTTTCGCTTCCTGGCGATCGCCTGCTGTCAGCAACGCCTGGATGCACACAGCGTCCTGTGCATGCTGGGCGACAAACTTGATCAACAGTTTTTTATAGAAGCTGCTATTGCCGCCAACCCGCCGTAATGCGGACTTGGCATCAATCCAGTCTTCCGGCAAGGACACGGCAGCGGGCGCGTCCGTTTCTTGACGGTGGTCCCAGCGCGCCAAGGTATCGAACAAGGTAGTGGGGTTGATCGGCTTGGCAATATGGTCGTTCATACCAACTTTCAGACAAAGTGCGCGCTCCTCCGCCATCGCGTGGGCGGTCATCGCCAGAATCGGCAGCGTCGCACATGAGGGATTCGACCGAATGGCGGCAGTCGCCGCATAGCCATCCATTTCCGGCATTTGCAGATCCATCAGCACGATATCGTAGCGGCCGCCGGCCTGAATCTTCTCAACGGCAACGCGGCCATTTTCAGCCACTTCCACCGTGATGCCTGCACCAGTTAATAACTCGACCGCAATTTGCTGATTGATTGCATTGTCTTCCACCAGCAGGATATGTAACCCGTCGAAGCGGCGCTGGTCCTCTTCCTTATCCGATCGCAGCGTCCGGGACGTACCGCCATATACCGCAAGGAGCGTATTGGCTAGAGCGGAAGCGATAACCGGCTTGGCTAAAAATCCGTCCACTGCGATATCCTCGACTTCCTGCCTGACGCTATCCTTGCCGGATACGGCACCTGTCAGCACAATCATCGGTTTGGGCGTGACTGCGGTATCGGCCCGAATGGCGCACACAATCTCAGCGCTATGCATAGAATCAATCAGTACCAGGCCAAATCCTTGTCCCGCAATTGCCGCCTGCCGTACCATCGTCGCCACTTGCACGCTGCCGGTCGCCTCCCTCACCGTCAGCCGCAGATTCTCGCAATAGCCCGCCAGCACCCGGCGCGCAGTCAGATTGTCATCGACAATCAGCACATGCATGCCCTTGAGATGGTC
>DASVLY010000154.1:0-2713 GCA_036384635.1 Noviherbaspirillum sp.
AAAGGGTACTTGTCCACCAAGACTTGATTGTTTGTGTCGGGTTTGATCAGCTTGACTATTTTGATCGCCTGATTCTGAGTTTGTACGATTTCAACGATACAGTGGTCGATTTTCAGGCAGATACTCGCTTCGGGGATGTCCCGCAGCAATTCCAGCAGCAAGCCATTCAGGGTTTTCGGCCCGTCGAGCGGCAGGTCGAGACCGAGATGCTTGTTGATGTCGCGTAGTGTGGCCGTGCCTTCCAGTAGGCACTCGCCTTTTTCGTCCCAGCCGAAAGCATCGGCCCGTGCGCTGCCGGGCATTGATGTGGTGAATTCGCCAATTATCTCTTCGATGATGTCTTCCAACGTTACCAGGCCTTGTACCTCGCCGTATTCGTCAACAATAATGCCGAGACGCTCGTGGTTTTCCTGGAAATACTGTAGCTGGGTGAGAGCATCGGTGTCTTCCGGGATGAAATACGGCGCACTCAGTAATTGCCGGAAATGCTCAACCGTCAGTTCGTCTTCCTGATTGATTAATGCCATTGCCTTGCGCACATGCAGAATGCCGACGATACGGTTGATTTCGCCTTCATAGACAGGCAACTTGTTGTGGTAACAAGTGGTCAATTGGTGGGTAATTTCTTTGACCGGAACCGACAAGTTGAGCGCCTCGATCTGCGCACGTGGCGTCATCACATCTTCGACCGAAATCTTCTCCAGATCGAACAGGTTGAGCAGGATGCTTTGATGTTTCTGCGGAATGAAGTGACCACCTTCGAGCACGATCGAACGCAACTCCTCACGCGACATACGTTGTTCATGCGCGCTGCCGCCAGTCTTGATGTGCAGGATTTTCAGGAACCCGGATACGAACAGATTGACGAACCAGATTACCGGTTTCGCGAGCGCCATCAGCGGCTTCAGGACGAAGCTGATCGGCAGTGCGATGCGCTCGGGGTACGTGGCGCCAATTACTTTGGGCGAAATTTCGGCAAACACGATCAGCAGGAAGGCAACCACCGCAGTGGCCATGGTGATCACGCTTTCCTCGTTGCCGAACATCGAGATTGCAATTGCGGTTACTAGCGCAGTCGCTAGTGCATTGACCAGCGTATTGACAATCAGAATCAGCGACAGCAGCTTGTCGGTGCGATCGAGTAGCCATAGCGTGGTGGCTGCTCGTTTGTTACCACGCTTGGCCAAGTGGCGCAACCGATGACGATTGGCGGCCATAAGCGCCGTTTCGGCCATCGCGAAAAAAGCGGACAGGAGTATCAGTAATGAGAGCGCGAGAAACTGCGCCCAGAAAGGCACGGCATCCAAAGGGTCACCGTAAAGATGTTTGCCGCAAAAAAGTTTGCATAAACAAGTTTGGTCGGGGTGAGAGGATTCGAACCTCCGGCCTCTACGTCCCGAACGTAGCGCTCTACCAGGCTAAGCTACACCCCGATTGCAGTGTCATCGCCCTTCCTGAAACAAAACTGCGTCAGTGGTTGCGATCAACCGCGAAAGCGCATAATTGTATCAAAGAATCCTTAAATTGGCTAACCGGGAGTGAGGAAATTGAGTTCATGGCGCGTTGCGCAGCCTTTTTCGCTTCGTGTTTCGTATAGTCAAGCGCGCCGGAACCGGTGATTGCCGCCAGAATTTCATCGAAATGTTGTTCGTCGCCGTTTTCAATGCAGGCACGCACCAATTGACGCTGTTCGGGTGTTCCGTGCTGCATCAGGTAGATTAGTGGCAGTGTCGGTTTGCCTTCGCGCAAGTCGTCGCCGACATTCTTGCCGATATCGGCTTCATTGCCGGAATAATCGAGCACATCGTCGATCAACTGAAAAGCGGTGCCGAGCGAGCGTCCGTATTCAGCCGCGGCTTCGATCGTGTTATCCGGGGCATCTGCGATGACTGCGCCAAGTTGGGCTGCGGCTTCGAATAGTTTCGCGGTCTTGGAGCGGATCACTTGCAGATAGCGTTCTTCGGTCACGTTCGGGTCGTGCATGTTCAGCAGTTGCAACACCTCGCCTTCTGCAATCACATTGGTGGCATCGGCAAGGATTTGCATCACGCGCATATTTCCGACTGCAACCATCATCTGGAATGCGCGTGAATACACGAAGTCGCCCACCAGTACTGATGCAGCATTGCCGAACATGGCATTTGCGGTCTGGCGTCCGCGTCGCAGCGAGGATTCGTCCACTACATCGTCATGCAGAAGTGTTGCGGTATGGATGAATTCAATCACCGCCGCCAAGTCATGGTGATGGGGGCCGCGATAATCGTGAGCATTTGCAACAAAAAGTACCAGCATTGGGCGAATCCGCTTGCCGCCGGCACTGATAATGTATTCGGCGATCTGGTTTACCAGCGGCACGTCGGAATGCAACTGACGGCGAATCACCGTGTTGACTGCGTCCATGTCGGAGGCAATCGGGGCGATGATGCTGTTTTGGCTGGCTGGTTGAGCGGCGGCAGACAAGATGAAAAACCCGCAAAAATCGTGAATGGCGTGCATTATACGATGACATATGTGCAGAAGCAGCGGTTGGTATTGCTGACAAAAATTCAGGAAGTGCATGAAATTGGCGTCTATATGCACTTCGTGTGGGTTTTGACTGTGAGGCTAAGTCTATGTACAATCAGAGGTTTTCCCGATTCCTGCTTGGTTTTTCCCGGATGGTGTCGGGGGGAAGAAAAAGTTTTTCTTTACAACATTCGATGAGGTTTCACAT
>DASVLY010000155.1:0-11355 GCA_036384635.1 Noviherbaspirillum sp.
TTCGTCGCGCACCGTGTCGAGCACCGACAGGATCATCTGCTTCATCGCCAGTTGTTCCGGCAGCAGCGACTTCTTGCCGAGCTTGACCTTCGGATTGGTCAATTCCTCGATTTCTTCCAGCACCTTTTGCGCGGAGGTGCCCGGCGGCAGTTCGGTGATCACCGCCTGCCACTGGCTGCGCGCCAGTTCTTCGAATTTCCAGCGCGCGCGCACCTTCAACGTGCCGCGGCCGCTTTCGTACATTTCCGCAATCACCGAGGCTGGCGTGATGATCTGTCCGCCGCCAGGGAAGTCCGGCCCCGGAATGAATGCCATCAGCTCGCTGTGCGTGAGATTCGGATTGCGGATCAGCGCGACTGCGGCTTTCGCAACTTCGGTCAGGTTATGCGACGGAATTTCGGTCGCCAGACCCACCGCAATGCCGGATGCGCCGTTCAGCAGCACGAAGGGCAGGCGCGCCGGCAACAGCTTCGGCTCCTCGGTCGAGCCGTCGTAATTCGGCTGGAAATCGACGGTGCCCATGTCGATTTCATCGAGCAGCAGTTTCGAGATGGGCGTCAATCGCGCTTCGGTATAGCGCATCGCCGCCGCGCCGTCGCCATCGCGCGAGCCGAAGTTGCCCTGGCCGTCGATCAGCGGGTAACGCAGCGAGAAATCCTGCGCCATGCGCACCAGTGCGTCATACACCGACTGGTCGCCGTGCGGATGCAGCTTGCCCAGCACATCGCCGACCACCGCCGCCGATTTGCGCGGCTTCGCGGTCGGATTCAGGCCAAGTTCGTTCATCGCATACAGGATGCGGCGCTGCACCGGTTTCTGGCCGTCGGCCACATCGGGCAGCGCGCGGCCCTTGACCACGGAGATCGCGTAATCGAGATAGGCGCGTTCCGCAAAAGTGGCCAGCGTCAGCGCTTCGCCGTCGCCGGACGGCATTTCTTCAAACAGGGAGGCTTGTTCAGTCATAAGTTGTTCAGTTCAGCGATTGAGTTCGGAGTCCTCAAGGAAATACCGATAGTTGAAGTCGTCAATGCAAGGGTTTTCTGCCCTCAAATAACATTCCAGCTCCCGTTGTCGTGCAATTAACCTGGCTTTCCTGTTCAAATCGTACATGTCGATGCTGACTTGGGCGCGGGATTGCCGTACAGCTTCGGCGGAAGGCAAAGCCTCAATGGCTCCAGTGCGGAAATTCACAATGAAATAGCCGGAAAAAATATATTCTTGTTCGTCCGGTTTCAGTAATAATTCATCGAATTTTTCACCTTTAGCGGATTGGCAGGCATCGCAACAAGGGAATAAGTTTTCCCAGCGATAGGCCAGCTCGGGAAATCTGCTTTTCGGACGAAAATGCTCAACGGTTTCCCGGCTTTCCGAAAAAGGGCCATCACAGAAGGCGCAATGATATTGCGTCATCTCCAAGAGTTTGCTGCGGATTGTTTCGTAACCTCCATTTGGCCAATTGAAGCGGGCCGATGGGTTCTCCTTTCTTGCCGCCACGAATTTTTCCGTCAAAATTGCCGCTTTCTCTTTCAGGCAATCGGGTTCGTCGGTTCTGCAAAATTTACGCAAGACGAATCTCCCTCCGGGTCAGGCGAGAAATTTGCCGCAATTCCCGTTCAATAATGACCTTGGCTTCTTCGCCCCTTTCAGCAATCTTTGCTCCGATCTGAAGCAATTCCCCGTCTTTGCTTTGATCCTGAAGGACAAAATTTCGCACAGCGTAAAAATCATCGAGAAGCTTCTCTGTCTCGACGTCGAACTCTTCATCGACACCGAAAATCTCCTCCAGAATCAGGCGATAACTTTTCCCCGCACCGGAAGGCAATCCGGAAATCAGCCGAGGACCATTAGTTTCTGATGTGGCGGTTTCGCTCAAACGATAGACCCATGCATCTTCGACAGAGCCGACGACGAAGGGGGAGTGGGTGGATACAAAAATCTGCGCGTTGGGCAGCAAGGCTTGAACCGCAGGTAATATGCGCCGTTGCCATTTGGGATGCAGATGAATATCGATTTCGTCGAGAAATAACAGGATCGGCTGCGCAAAGACATCTCTTTCCACTTCCCAGGGGATTGCCTCCAGACGCATCGATAAATCGGCGATCCAACTGATGATGGATTTCAGACCATCCGGCAATGTGCCGAACTGTATGGGTTCGCCATCAATACGAAGGGATACTGACAAAGGCGCGCGCTCCAGGCGAAATTCGACGTCCAGGTCGCAGATGTTTCTGATGACGTCCGAAATTCGCCTCAACGCGAGATCGTAGCGATCCGCTGCTGCCGTATCGCCATCGCTGCGGGCAAGCGCTGCCTGTGCTCGATTGTTGGCAATCCACTGCAGAAGCACTTGCGGGCGGACGGTGTTATCAAAGGAGACGGCATTTTCGAAAGGGGAATTCGTGATTTCCTGGATAGCTCCAATCGGCACGGTATTCAGCGTGCGTTGGCCGGAGTAAGCAAATGCAGCAAAAGAAAATTTGATTTGCGCATGGCGATTACTGGGCTGAAAGCTCCGAATGTTTCCTTTGTAGTTGTAAATCGACTTGATCGAGTCATCTCGGTGCTGGTGACGAGCGTTTGCGATGATCCCTTGCTGGAACTGAGCGCCTCCCCATATGCAGCCTTGCTCCGGGGTGTTTATATAAAGTTCAAAAGCGCCATAGGGCCCCTCGTTTTTTGATGGCGTTGCGACGCCATACACTCCGGCTGCGCCGCAGAATAGAAAATCAACCCGGCTTTCTTTATCGCGAAAACGGTTTTGAATCAGGCCGTGTTTCCAGTTGGCGTCAAAAATATTGGCAAGCGCATAAAGCAAGGTGCTTTTTCCGCAACCATTAGGGCCGGTAAACAGGTGAATTTCAGCTTTTTTCTCATCCTGCTCCGGCTTCTCAATGGGACGAAAATCAATCCGCACATCGTCGAATACGCCAACGTGATGGAGCGTCAGGGACTCCAGTCTGTTCGGCTCAGTCATTCCGAATCTCCAGATTGAATGTCGTTAAAGGATTGCTTCGATGCGAAGTATGGTTTGACATTCGTCAACCTGACTTGCCTTTCTATCGCCGGTTAGATATCCGCTTCGGCCTCATTGCCATGCTCTTCCAGCCACGCACGCCGCGCAGCCGCTTCGCCTTTGCCCATCAGCATATTGAAGCGCGATTCGGATGCCGCCAGATCGAAGTCGCCGAGCGATACCGGCAGCAGGCGCCGCGTATCGGGATTCATCGTGGTCTCCCACAACTGCTCTGCATTCATTTCGCCCAGGCCCTTGAAGCGCGAGATGCTCCAGCCGCCGTCCTTCACGCCATCCTTGCGCAGCTTGTCCTCGATCGCTGTCAGCTCGCCGTCGTCCAGCGCATACAGCTTCTGCGGCGGTTTCTTGCCGCGCGCCGGCGCATCCACCCGATAGAGCGGGGGGCGTGCGATGCAGATGTGGCCGCGCGCGATCAGTTGCGGGAAATGCTTGAAGAACAGCGTCAGCAGCAGCACCTGGATATGCGAGCCGTCGACATCGGCATCGGACAGGATGCAGATCTTGCCGTAGCGCAGCCCGGAGAGATCCGGCGTATCGTTCGGCCCGTGCGGATCGACGCCGATCGCCACTGCGATGTCATGGATCTCGTTGTTCGCAAATAAACGGTCGCGCTCGGTTTCCCACGAATTCAATACCTTGCCGCGCAACGGCAGGATCGCCTGGAATTCCTTGTTGCGCCCCATCTTGGCCGAGCCGCCGGCCGAGTCGCCCTCGACCAGGAACAGCTCGTTGCGCGTCACATCGTCCGATTCGCAATCGGTGAGCTTGCCCGGCAATACCGCCACGCCGGAGGATTTTTTCTTTTCGACCTTCTGCGCCGAGCGTAGCCGCGACTGCGCCTGCCTGATCACCAGTTCGGCCAGCTTCTTGCCGTAGTCGACATGCTGGTTCAGCCACAATTCGAGCGCGGGCTTGGTGAAGGATGCCACCAGCCGCACCGCGTCGCGCGAGTTCAGGCGTTCCTTGATCTGTCCCTGGAACTGCGGATCGAGCACCTTCGCCGACAACACGAAGGACACGCGCGCGAACACGTCTTCCGGCAGCAGCTTCACGCCCTTGGGCAGCAGCGAATGCATTTCGACGAAGCTCTTCACCGCGCCGAACAAACCTTCGCGCAAACCGGATTCATGCGTGCCGCCGGCCGGCGTCGGAATCAGGTTCACATAGGATTCGCGCACTACGTTGCCTTCTTCGGTCCAGGCCACGACCCAGGCCGCGCCTTCGCCTTCGGCAAAACCTTCGGCATCCGCGCTTGCATATTGTTCACCCTCGAACAGCGGAATCAGCGGATCGGCATTCGATGCCTGCGCCAGCGATTCGACCAGGTAGCCGCGCAGGCCCTGGTCGTATTGCCAGGTCTGGGTGTCTCCGGTCTTCGCATTGGTCAGCGTGACTTTCACCCCCGGCAGCAGCACCGCTTTCGAGCGCAGCAGGCGCTGCAATTCCGCATTCGGAATCGCGGACGAGTCGAAGTATTTCGCATTCGGCCACACCGTCACGCGGGTGCCGGATCTTTTTTCATCCTTGCCGAGCGGGCGCGATTTCAACTTTTGCACGACATCGCCATCGGCGAATGCGATCTGGTGCGCGCCGCCTTCGCGCCAGACCGTGATTTCCAGGCGCGACGAAAGTGCATTGGTGACCGACACGCCGACGCCGTGCAGACCGCCCGAGAACGAATAGGCGCCCCCGGAACCCTTGTCGAACTTGCCGCCGGCATGCAGCCGCGTGAAGACGATTTCGACGGTCGGCACCTTCTCTTCCGGATGCAGGCCGACCGGAATGCCGCGCCCGTCGTCCTCGACGCTGACGCTGCCGTCCGCGTTCAAGGTAACGACGATGTTCTTGCAGTAACCGCCGAGCGCTTCGTCGGATGCGTTATCGATCACTTCCTGAATGATGTGCAGCGGGTTTTCGGTGCGGGTATACATGCCCGGACGCTGCTTCACCGGTTCGAGCCCTTTCAGGACACGGATGGACGATTCGCTGTAATCGGAGGGTTTTTTAGTTGCCATTCAATGTGAGACGCTGGATATTCGAATATTGCTTCAGAGGGGAACGTATTTAAACATAAATCGAAGCCTCTGCATTTTAATGAAAAAACGGCGGATTCAAGCTTCCACATAAGGTACGGTGAGTATCACGGGTTCGAAATTGCCTGGCATGCTGTTAAAAACATAACCATGTCCGAATAAATTTCTATCCCGGCAGGGAGGACAAGGCGCATCCTTGTACAATTATTTCTTGTCCGCAAGTTCTGTCTTTGCACAATGAGACATCATGGTCATTCACAGTTTCCCTTTCGCCGTACGCTTGATCGGATTTGCTCCCCATGAAGAGGAGTTATTCGAGGCAGCGTTTACGACGGAACAGAGGAAAGGCTGCGGATACTTCAGGCTGGTCGAAGGCAACCTGCAGGATCCGGATATTTACATCGCCAACGCGGACGAACTGAGGGCGCTGGTTACCCTGGCCGACCTGCGGCCCAGCGAGGTGCGGCCGGCATTGCTGGTCGGAACTTCGGATGTCGAATTGCCTTATGCGCGCATCGAGCGGCCCCTCAACCAGCACAAACTGTTTGCGGCGCTCGGTGAACTCATGGAAAAACGTGCCGATGCCTTGTCGCGGCTTGAGGCTTCCAATGTCGTCATGGTGCCGGAGCGCCGCCGCCGGAACAGGCTTGATCTCGACTTGACCGATCCCGCCGAATACGAAAAGATGCGTGCCAAGGTGCAGGACAATGGCGTTGTTCTGGTGATCGACAAGAATCCGGCCTTGCGCGATCATCTTGCCGGCTTGCTGGCGCGGCAAAATGTCCGGATCGCATGGGGCAGCGACGAAATGAAAGCGGCAGAGTTGTGCAATCGGCAGCCGGCCGCCGTGGTCCTGATCAATACCTCCACGCCGGACGTCGATCCGTACCGGCTATGCCGGACGATCAAGACCAGGAATGCTTCGCTCAGGATCGCAGTCGTGTTCCTGATCAGCAAACCCTTCGTGTATGACTTGCAGCAGGCAAATGATGCCGGCGCGGATGGATTCCTGAACAAGCCGCTGGCCAGTCATCACCTGATCAGCGTGCTGAAAAAATTCATGCCGCTGTAGTGAAGGTCACACTCACTTACTCAGCATCCGCATCCCGCGTTCCAGCCCCTCTATCGTTACCGGAAACATCCGGTCGTTCATGATCTGCCGGATCAGTGCGACCGACTGACGGTACTGCCATAAACCTTCCGGTTCCGGATTGAGCCAGATGAATTTCGAGAAGGTATGGGTGAAGCGCTGCAACCACTGCGCGCCCGCCTCTTCGTTGTTGTACTCGACCGAGCCGCCCGGCTGCAGAATCTCATACGGGCTCATCGTCGCATCGCCGACGAAGATCAGCCTGGTATCCGGCGGATACTTGCGCAGAATGTCCCAGCTCGGGAAGCGCTCCGCATGGCGGCGGCGGTTGTTCTTCCACAGGTAGTCGTACACGCAGTTGTGAAAGTAGAAGAACTCCATGTTCTTGAACTCGCTCTTTGCTGCGGAAAACAATTCCTCGGTGCGTGCGATATGGTCGTCCATGGTGCCGCCGACATCGAACAGCATCAGCACCTTGATGTTGTTCCTGCGCTCCGGCCGCATCTTGATGTCGAGGCAGCCCGCATTGCTGGCGGTGGCGCGGATGGTATCGTCCAGCGCCAATTCCTCGGCCGCGCCTTCACGCGCGAAGCGGCGCAGCCGCCGCAGCGCGACCTTGATGTTGCGGGTACCGAGTTCGCGCTCGTTGTCGTAGTCGCGGTAGGCGCGCGCTTCCCATACCTTCACCGCCGAGCGATTGCCGCCTTCGCCGCCGATGCGTACGCCTTCCGGATTCTGACCGCCGTTGCCGAAGGGCGAGGTGCCGCCGGTGCCGATCCACTTGTTGCCGCCTTCGTGGCGTTCCTTCTGTTCCTTCAGCAGTTCCTTCAGGCGGTCCATCAGCTTGTCATAACCGAATTTCTCGATTGCCGCCTTCTGCTCGGGCGTGAGCTCGCGCTCCATGCGTTTGGTCAGCCAGTCGATTGGAATCTCCGGATTTTTTTCGAAGATCGCATCAATGCCGCGGAAATACAGCCCGAACGCCTTGTCGAACTTGTCATAATGCGCCTCGTCCTTGACCAGCGTGGTGCGCGACAGGTAATAAAAATCATCGAGCGAAGGAGCGATGACATTCTGCTGCATCGCTTCCAGCAGCACCAGGAACTCCTTGATCGAGACCGGGATCTTTGCCTCTTTGAGGGTGAAGAAAAAGTCGATCAGCATGCCCGGCCTCCGTTCGCATTTATCTGTTCGCCCGCGACATGAACACCATGCGTTCAAACAGATGCACGTCCTGCTCGTTCTTCAGCAGCGCACCATGCAGCGGCGGCACCAACGCCTTCGCATCCTGGCTGCGCAACGCTTCCGGCGGAATATCCTCGGCCAGCAGCAATTTCAGCCAGTCAAGCAGTTCGGAAGTCGACGGTTTCTTCTTCAAGCCGGCTACCTCGCGCACTTCATAGAAAGTCTGCAGCGCCTGCGCCAGCAGCTCTTTCTTCAGTTGCGGGAAATGTACTTGGACGATCTGCTCCATCGTGTCCTTGTCAGGGAAACGGATGTAGTGGAAGAAGCAGCGGCGCAAGAAAGCATCCGGCAATTCCTTTTCATTGTTCGACGTGATGATCACCAGCGGACGGTTCTTCGCCTTCACCATTTCCCGCGTTTCGTACACGTAAAACTCCATGCGATCAAGTTCGCGCAACAGGTCGTTCGGAAACTCGATATCGGCCTTGTCGATTTCATCGATCAGCAGCACCACTTGCTGATCTGCCGTAAATGCCTGCCACAGCACTCCCTTCACAATGTAGTGATGGATGTCTTTCACACGTTCGTCGCCCAGTTGCGAATCTCGCAGGCGCGATACCGCATCGTACTCATACAAACCTTGCTGGGCCTTGGTAGTGGATTTGATATGCCATTGCAGCAGCGGCATGCCGAGCGCTGCCGCCACCTCTTCGGCCAGCATTGTTTTGCCGGTGCCGGGCTCTCCCTTGATCAGCAAAGGGCGCTGCAAAGTCAATGCAGCATTGACTGCGAGCTTTAAATCGTTGGTTGCAACGTAATTCCGGGAACCTTCGAAGCGTATTTCTTGTCGCATGGCATTGTGTTACGAAAAGAAAAGAGGATAGAGCCCAGTATAAGCGAGAAAGAGCTTGCAAGCGGCAAGGCGTTCTTTCATCCCGATTCCTTCAACTTACCATTTCATGAAATTTTCCTTTTTAAAGCTGCTGGTGATGTGGCGCCGATTTCGGCGCGCATCTCCCGGCCACGCCGAGCACCATTTGCTATACCTGAGTCAGGTCGAGGCGCTGATGCGGCGTGCCAATCCGTTCGCAAGCTGGAGCGAGCGCGCGAACTGGCTGATCGATGTCACCGAATGGCTGCGTCATGAACCGCGCTCCTCACGCCTGAACGAGAATGCGTGGAAGCGCTTGAAGCATCAGCGCACGCGCCTTCTGCTCGACTGGCTGGACGAAAATCGAGACGTGCGCAAGCTGGTGCAGGCGACGCTGCAGAAAACGCTGCGCGAAGCGGTCGGCCCGGAACTGTTTTGCGCGACCGGCCTGCCGCATGAACCGGCCTTCTTCAGCGAACTGGGCGAGCGGGTCGTCAAGTCCGTGCTGCCGAAGCCGCCGGGGCAAATGGACTTGTCCACGTTATTTACCGCGATGTTCCCGGAATCGACCGACGCCGACTGGTTGCTTGGGCTGGATCACAAGACGCTCTTGCGCATCTGGAAGTTGTGCGCGGACGACGGTATCGCGCACAGCTACCGGCAGCAGATCGACGAGGCGCTCACCTATCTGGTGAACATGATCGTCTCGGTCGGCATCAGTCCCGATTTCCGCCAGCGGCTGGAGCCGAGAATGCCGCTCCAGGCGACGCCTTTCATGGCGCTGCGCCGTGAACTGGAAAAATACCTGATGGCGGCCCTGGAGGACGAAGCGGCGCTGCGCAGCGTGCGCATGCTGATCGCGGTGTGCCAAGCACAGACCGACCGCATCTATGCGCATCTGGACGAATATGGAGTATCGGTAGGCCTGGTTTATCGGATCGAGCGCATGCGTGCGCAATTGGCACGCATGACGCGGTTGATCGATTTGCGCTCGGCAACGGCTACTGCGCAGATCGGCACGCAGGTACAGGCCTTGCTGATCGACCTCATCGACGCACATCACCACCGCTCGTCGGTGAAGGGGCTGGTAAGCCGCAGTTTCTCGCTGCTGGCACGCAAAATGGTTGAACGCAACGCGGATCGCGGCGAGCGGTACATCGCGCACGATCGCAGCGAATATGGGGCGATGCTGAAGGCCGCCTGCCGCGGAGGCGCGGTAGCGACGGCCGCCGTCCTGATGAAGAACAGCTTGTCCGGTGGCGCGCGCTTCTTCGAGGGCGTGTTTGCGTCGCTCGGTTACACGGGCAGTTTTGTTGCGATATCGGGGATCGGCGGCACGTTGGCGGCAAAGCAGCCGGCGATCACCGCACCCGCGCTGGCATCGAAGATGAACTCGCTCGACACGATCGAGGGTTTGCGCAAGCTGCTGTCCGAGGTTGCCGCGTTGTTGCGTTCGCAAGCAGCGGCGACATTCGGCAACCTGCTGACGGTGATTCCGGTGATGGCGCTGGTATCTCTGGCGATGCTGCTGATTTCCGGCAAACCGTTGATGGATGCCGACCATGCGCATGCAAGCCTGCGTTCGCTGTCGGCGCTCGGCCCGACGCCGGTATTTGCGACATTGACAGGCTTGTTGTTATGGGGATCGAGCGTGGCGGCAGGTTTTGCAGACAACTGGTTCGCGCTACGCAGACTGCATGACGCGCTTGCGCATCACAGACGTCTGGTGCATGCGTTGGGTGCCGCGCGTGCGCAACGCTGGGCGGACTGGCTGGAGCGGCATGTGGCGAGCATCGTCGGCAACCTGTCGCTCGCGCTGTTGTTCGGCATGACGCCGGTGCTGGCGCAGTTCTTCGGTCTGCCGCTCGATATCCGGCATGTCACGCTGTCGGCCGGCACGTTATCGATGTCCACATGCAGTCTCGGGTGGAGCGCGCTGGCCTCTGCGGAATTCTGGCTGGCCGCCGGAGGATTGGCCGTCACCGGATTGCTGAACGTTGGCGTGGCATTCGCATGTGCGCTGGCACTCGCGTTACACGCGCGGGATGTGCCGGGCCGAACACGCAGGTTGGTATTTCGTGCAGTATTGCGGCGTTTCGTGGCGTCGCCTCGGGTGTTTCTGCTGCCGGAGAGGCTGGGAGCAACGATTTCCGTGCTTCCGACGCCGCCTGCAGCAGTGCCGCGCACGGAAGTGAAAAAGCGTAAATCGGGAGGAGGTTGAGCACGTCCGGCAGCATTTGTGGACAGGCGGCGGCGTGGACTGCGGTATTGTCTTCAGGTAGAATAAATTGCTTTTGGTGCGGCACAGCAATATTAATTTGTTGCCATGAGACTGACGGATAAGCTCTCCGTGCTCGCGCCACTGGTTTCGCATTAACTGTCATCCTCCCAGCTATCATGAAAAAAATATTTGCGCTTCTCGCGCTTGCGGGTATTGCTCACATCACCGCTGCTGCGGAGGTGGCGGGCAATGCCGATGCGGCAAAAAACAAGGTGGCAATGTGCATCGGATGTCACGGTATTCCGGGCTACAAAGCGACCTTCCCTGAGGTTTATCAAGTCCCGATGCTCGGCGGCCAATCGGCCAAGTACATCGAGAGCGCGCTGAATGCGTACAAGAAGGGTGATCGCAAGAATCCGAGCATGCGCGGCATTGCAGCAGGCTTGTCGGATCAGGACATTGCCGATGTCGCGGCATACTACGCACAGCAGAAATAAGGGGACATACGATGAAAAAGATTCTCGCATGCGCGGCCATGCTGCTGTCGTTCAACGCATTCGCAGGCGGCGACATCGCAGCCGGCAAGGCGGCGACGGAAAAATACAGTTGTGCTTCCTGTCACGGCAAGGATTTCAACAGTCCGATCGACCCCAGCTATCCGAAACTGGCCGGCCAGCACCAGGATTACCTGGAGCACGCACTGATTGCCTACCAGCGCGGCAAGGATGGCGCCAATGGCCGTGGCAACGCGATCATGGGCGCGCAAGCCAAGCCGCTGTCGCATCAGGATATCCGGAACATCGCCGCATATCTGCACAGCCTGCCTGGTGCGCTGGTGTTGCGCAAGTAAGTTCGTGTAGCGTCACAAATAAAAAAGCCGTGGAAGTTCACGGCTTTTTTATTTCGCAAAGCGTTAAGGCG
>DASVLY010000156.1:0-5824 GCA_036384635.1 Noviherbaspirillum sp.
CAACAGTTCTTCAAATGCGCTGCCGTAACTGATCTGATATTGCTGCGGGTCAGAGCCGGGAATCGGCTGATAGTTCTTGTCGAACACGTCATACCCCTCTTTTACGAGCTGCAGCAGGCGTTTCTCGCATTCATGTGTGCCTTCTTCCAGCCGGATCAGGATGCGGTCGAACGCGCTGTCGCTCAGGCGCAGCTTCCCGAGTTCGCACATCACATTTTCGGCCGAGCCGGTCAGCTTTGACGAAGTTGTGATGCATGCTTGCATGAGCGAAGACATTTGCCCCGACAATTCGCGCATGTTGCCGACATCCTGGTGAATCCCGTGATTGTTGGAGGACAGACTGTTGACGGCGGAGTGAATCGCGTCGATTTCACCTGACACGCGCTGACTGCCCTCAGTGAACTCTCCCAGTTGCGCGGTGGCACTGCCCATCACGCCGCAAGTGCGCTTGATACTCTGTGCGATGGATTCCGCAGCGGACAAGGTCTGCTGCGATTGGTCATAGACATCCTGGACTTGTCTGGTAACGGTGCCGGACAGCACCCGGGTACGCTCGGCCAGCTTGCGTACTTCGGAAGCGACTACCGCAAAGCCGCGTCCGGCTTGGCCGGCGCGTGCGGCTTCGATGGAGGCATTCAATGCGAGCAGGTTGGTCTGGCTGGAAATCTCCTGAATTTCACCGATCACACGGATCGTCGATTGAGTTCCCTCCATCAGCTTGCTGATGTTGGCATTGAACGTCTCCATCACTGTCGCTGCCTGCCTGGCGTTGTCGTTGGCCGTCACCATATCCTCGCGCATGGCCGCCATGCCGGCTGCCAGGTCATTTGCAACGCCGGCGATGACGTTGACGCTGGACTGTACGCCGTCGACTTCGTGGCTGGACTTTTCGGTCAACCGGAAAATCTCTTGCGTCAGCTTTTCCTGCGCCTGCGCGCGTTCGGTTGCGTCCTTGACCTGCTTGCCGATCTGCGCAGCCTGCACTGACACCGTCGTGTTATGGCCGCGCATGGTTTGCATCAGTGCATTGCGGTCATCGTTACGCTTGTTGAGCCACACCAGCGTCGCCGCCATCATGCCCAGCAGCAGATAGGCAATTGCCCATCCGGTCGCGCCTACGTAGAGGAGAATCAGGACGCCAGCCAGAATGACCACCCACTGGGCACCGATGGCACCGAAATTACGCATCTGCATATGCTTGCTCGCTGTTCGTTCAAGCCACTGCGCGCACCGCCGGCGACGCATCCAGCAGTTCGCTGTGCTCGTCGCAGAACGCCATGCCGGCCCGATAGCCCACATCGAACAATAGCTTCAGATTGGAGTTCGACCAATCCAGCACCTTGGGCCAGTGATCTTCCGGGATGCCGCTGGAGAGGTCGACCTTGAGCAGATTTCGCTTGGGCTTGCCGGTTTGAGGATCGACATTGTGCTGCAGTTCGAACAATCGGATATCGTCCTTCGCTATTTCCACCAGCGGCGTGATGATGGAGTCGACCCAGGCATCGTACAGATTGCGCGGTTTGCGGATCAGTTTGTTGATGCCAAGGATGTCGAACACGACCAGCGTATCCAAATCGCGATGAATGCCCGGCCGTTCCACATCGTCCGATACCAGCGCCTTGAAATTGATGGTGTCGATCACTGCACCCTCGATGTAATCCTGACCGTTGATTCGTGACGGCGGATAAATGTATGGGAAGGAAAAGGCGGCACGGATATGCTCAGGCGTGATCTCGTCCTTGCCCCAGATGGTCATCTTTTCCTGCGTCATGTTATACGCATTGATGTAGAACTCTGGCTTGATGTGCGGCACAGCATCGAAATCGATCGCCTGTTCTGCAAACGGCAGATGTGCGCACATGCCGAGGCTTTGCGGTGTCAGACTGGTGGGCGACAGGGTCGCCAGGATCAGCCGTACCCAGTCGGCCCAGAACCCGTTGACTGCATCCGGCGCGAACGCATCGAAAAACGGCCGCGTGAATGGGCACGCCAGAAGCGCCTGACGATATGCGGCGGCGGCTACACCCGGCTTCATGAACACTTTGTAATTCACGGGGAACCAGTCGTAGATGGCGTCCGATACGCCGATCTCCGACCAGCGCCGCAACGCTGCGCGCGGATCGCCGTCCCTGGGAGCGGTGTACAGCAAGCCCATCAATGCGCCGGCGCCGGACGTGGAAATCACGTCGAATTCGATGCCGCGGTCGATGAACGCGACCAAGGCCCCGGCCATCAGGGTGGAATTAGGTGCGCCGCCTCCGATAAGGAGAGCTTTCTTCCCGCCGCGGTGTGTTTTTTTCGTTGTCGTCATTCGATTCATGCCCTCTTGATTAAGGAAAGTTGATTACTGCACAGATTGGTAACAACTTGATTTCCTGCCAGGCGCCTCCCTGATACCGCGTACAGGCTGGCCGCTCCGCACATTTCAGGGTGGGGGCGGGACAATCTCGACTTTTCGTAAAACTTTTCACTCGGCGAAACAAAGCGGCGTCAGTGACGATTAACCTGGTTTCGTTGAGATCCCCGGATCAATTCCTTCCGGTGAGTAACATATTATGTATTATTTTTCTTATTGGAAATATATTCCTGTCAATGAGGGGCTAAGAGCGACGTTACGCAACAACGCATCGCAGTAGCGAGCGAAGGCGGTATGGCCACAACAAGATTTTTGTCGTGAATGTAGCCCTTCAAGCGGCAGATGCCAGAGGACGGTACCCACAGCCGGCAGCGTTCCGGTACCTCGTCCGAAATGGAATGTCCTGTCGGGAAAATTTTCCCGGTTACCGGCAGCCAAAGTTGCCGGCCTTCGAAGTTGTGGAGTATTACGGCTGTTGAAGGAAGCGCAACAAGCCTTGCAGCGCATGCGCGACCGTCTGCTGCCGCACAGCTTGCCGGTCGCCGCTGTATACCAGGCGCTCGGTATGAGTATGTCTATGGTGGTTGTGATGTTCAATGGACCAGCCGAAGCAAACCGTGCCGACCGGCTTGCCGGGCACAGCGCCGCCGGGACCGGCAATGCCGGTGGTCGACAGGCTCACATGTGCATTGCTGTTGGCGAGCGCGCCTTCGGCCATTGCGCCGGCCACTTCCTCGCTGACCGAGCCGAATTGCGCGATCAGCGCGGCGGGCACGTTGAGCAGTTCGATTTTGGAGGCATTGGAGTAAGTGATGAAGCCGCAATCGAACCATTCGGAAGAACCGGCGATCTCGGTGATCGCCTGCGATACGCCGCCGCCGGTGCAGGATTCCGCCGTGGCCAGCAATAAACCTTTTTCCTGAAGTGCGCGGCCCACGCGCGCCGCCAGATCGACGATATCGTTCATGTTTCCTGAACTCCTTTTTCAATGCAGAGTGCGCCACAGCGCAAACAGCAGCAGCGTATAAAACGCCGCCACGATGTCGTCCCACATCACGCCGAATCCGCCCTTGAAGCGCCGGTCGAAATAGCGGATCGGCTGCGGTTTTACCATGTCGAAGAGGCGGAACCACAGGAATGCCCACAACTGGGTATTGAAATCGGCCGGCATGAGAAACAGCAGCACCAGCCAGAACGCGATGATTTCATCCCACACCATGCTGCCATGGTCGGCGATACCCAGATCGCATCCGGTGCGATGGCAGGCCCAGATGCCGGCCACGAAGCCGGCTGCGATGAGAATCGCCCAGTTCAGCGATGTAAACAGCTCCGGCCAGCGCGAGGACAGCACGTTGAATACGAGCCACGCGAACAGCGTGCCCGAAGTGCCCGGAACGACAGGTGACAAGCCGCTGCCGAAGCCTTGCGCGAGCAGATGGGCAGGATGCGACAGCATGAAGCGGGCATCGGGTTTGTTCACGTAAGCAGTCTGGCCTGATTCCAGTGTGGTCATGGGGATGTGAAATGGTCGAAGGAAGAGAGCTGCAGGTGTAGCGGGGTGCCGTTCGCATCGACCAGACGCAGGCCGGGCACGGCTTCAATGCTGCCGACACGAGTGACCGTGATCTTGGCCGCGCGGGCTGCAGCCTGCACTTCGCCGCGTCTGTTGGCAGGTGCTGTAAAGCACAATTCGTAATCGTCGCCGCCGGTCAGCGCGAAGCGGCGCCGCAAGTCTTGCGGCTGTTGCATCAGTATCGGTCCGGCGGGCAGCGTATCGACGTGAAGCGTTGCGCCCAGACCAGACCGTTTCAGGATGTGGCTGAGGTCGCCGGTCAGTCCGTCCGAAATATCGATTGCCGCATGGGCGATTCCCCTGAGCGCCAGTCCGAGCGCCACGCGCGGTGTCGGCGCATGCATTCTTTGGGCGGCCGCAGCCAGGCTGGCGTCGTCGAGCGCCAGTTCATTGCGATAGCCGGCAAGCGCCAGACGCGCATCGCCCAGCGTTCCGGAGATCCAGATATCGTCTCCCGCTTGCGCACGATCGCGCCTTAATGCGCTGCCGGGCGCAAGCTCGCCGAATACGGTAATGCAGATGTTCAGCGGACCCTTGGTGGTATCGCCGCCGATCAGTTCGCAGCCGTGCTCATCCGCAAGCGTCAGCATGCCTTGTGCAAACGGGGCCAGCCATTCGGCGCAAGCTTGCGGCAATGCGAGTGCGAGCGTGAATGCAACAGGCTTGGCACCCATTGCGGCGAGGTCGGAGAGATTGACCGCAAGGCATTTGTGTCCCAGGGTAAAGGGATCGGCATCGGGGAAGAAATGCCGGCTTTCGACCAGCATGTCAGTGGAAATCGCCAGTTGCATGCCAGGTGAGGGCGTCACCAGTGCGCAGTCGTCGCCGACGCCGAGCGCGATGCGGCTGGTGTTGCGCGCAGCACGGGTGAAGTATCGGGCAATCAGGTCGAATTCGGACAGCATGCCGCGATTGTACCGAATGGCGCGGCATTGCAGTTGACGGACTCCCTATGCCGCTGCATCGAACACCGTGCCCGGTTCCGCGAGCAGGCTTTGCCGTATGCCTGCATCTTGCCATAATAGGGGGGGCTGAAGTGGTTCATAACAGGTTCTAGGCAAATGCGCATCAAGTAAGACTATTTGCTCTGATAAAATCATGAGCTTTCCGCAAGCTAAAAAGGAACGCTGTATCATGGAATCTCCCGTTGATCGCAAAGAAGAACTTCGCCAGCAGCTACGTCAGGCGGCGCTCGAATATCACGAATTCCCCACTCCTGGAAAAATCAGCGTTACCCCCACCAAGCAACTCACCAACCAGCGCGATCTCGCGCTTGCCTATTCCCCCGGCGTTGCGGCAGCTTGCGAAGAAATTGTTGTCGATCCAGCCAATGCCTTCAAATACACCGCGCGCGGCAATCTGGTCGCGGTGATCACTAACGGCACCGCAGTGCTTGGCTTGGGTCCGATCGGCCCGCTGGCCGCGAAACCGGTCATGGAAGGCAAGGGCGTGCTGTTCAAGAAATTCGCCGGCATCGATGTGTTCGATATCGAAATCAACGAGACCGACCCGGACAAGCTGTGCGATGTGATCGCTGCGCTGGAGCCGACCTTTGGCGGCATCAACCTGGAAGACATCAAGGCGCCGGAGTGCTTCTATATCGAGCGCAAGCTGCGCGAACGGATGAAGATCCCGGTATTCCACGACGACCAGCACGGCACTGCGATCATCGTCGGCGCGGCGATCCTGAACGGACTGAGCGTCGTCAACAAGGACATCAATGAATGCAAGCTGGTGGTGTCCGGTGCGGGGGCCGCGGCTTTGGCATGTCTGGACCTGATCGTCGACCTGGGCTTTCCGATCGAGAATATTTTCGTGACCGATCTCGCCGGCGTAGTGTATAAGGGCCGGGCCGAACTGATGGACCCGGACAAGGAGCGCTTTGCGCAAGACAC
>DASVLY010000157.1:0-1510 GCA_036384635.1 Noviherbaspirillum sp.
CGATCAGACCGGCACGACACGACGCTATGTCCCGGGAACAATGATTCTCGAAACACATTTTCATGCAGCGGGTGGGGAAGCCTGCCTCCTCGATTTTTTTGTAATGGATGACGAGGCGCCGGAACAGGCGCATTACCAGCAGGTGCGTCTGCTCGAAGGCATCTCCGGCCGTGTCGAATTCGGGGCGGAAGTATTCCCGCGTTTCGATTTCGGCGACATTGTTCCGCATGTGCGCGATCATGGCGGCGGTACTTATACGGCAATCGGCAGCAATGTCGGCCTCGTGATTCACTCCGATATCCGGTTTGATGTCGTGCGGGATAGCGGGCTGTGCGCCGGTTTTCATCTCTGTGCCGGCGAACGCATTCATTTGTCGATTCGTTTTGTCCCACCGGAACGGATCGAGGACAAAGCCTTGCTTTCGCGTACTGCGTCCACCGAAGCGCGCACTGCTTTCGAGCGGACGCGCAACTGGTGGCGTAACTGGGCTGGCCGTATCGAGTATCCGAGTGAGAGTGAACTCGACGAACAGACGCTGCGCTCGGCGATCGTGTTGAAATCGCTGAGTTTCGAACGCACCGGCGCCATCATCGCGGCGCCGACCACGTCGTTGCCCGAAAACCGGAGCGGACAACGAAACTGGGATTACCGTTTCAGCTGGGTCAGAGATTCCGTGTTCACGGTGCGCGCACTCTACACGCTGGGATGCGAGCGGGAAGCCGACCGCTTCCTCCGCTTCGTTCAGCGCAGCTCCGCGGGCAGCGCCAATGAGATGCAGATCATGTATGCGGTCGATGGCAAGCGGCGCTTGACGGAAGTGGAGCTTGACTGGCTGGAAGGCTATCGTGACTCGAAGCCGGTTCGTATCGGAAATTTCGCCTCCGAACAAGTTCAACTCGACATCTATGGCGAAATTCTGGAAATGGCATGGCAATGGCATGTCAAGGGACGTGAACTGGACGCTCAGTACTGGGACTTCCTGGTCGATGTCGTCAACACCGTCTGCGTGAAGTGGCAGGAGAAGGATCACGGCATCAGGGAATTCCGAGACGCAGAGCAGCACTTCGTTCACTCCAAGGCGATGTGCTGGAGCGCGCTGGATCATGGCATCCGGCTGGCGCTGGAAAAGGGGGCATCGGTTCCGGTCGAACACTGGACGCAAGCCCGCGCCGACATTCGCAATGCGATCGAGCGCGATGGCTACGACAGTAGGCGTGGTATCTTCGTGCAAGCGTTTGACAACGAATACCTGGATGCCGCGCTGCTGCTGTTACCGCGCACCGGCTTCATCGCTTATGACGACTCGCGCATGGTGCGCACTACCGACGCCATCTGCCGGCAACTGGACAACGGCGGTTTGCTGGCGCGATATGATTCGCCCGACGGCTTGCCCGGGAAAGAAGGCACCTTTGTGCCTTGCACATTCTGGCTGGTGCGCTGCCTTGCCTATCAGGGGCGGCACGAGCTTGCTTGGGAATACTACCGGCGGGCGCTCGGCTGCGCCAATGAA
>DASVLY010000158.1:0-1700 GCA_036384635.1 Noviherbaspirillum sp.
CAAGGATGTTTGCGAGCTCACGTAATGCACAGTGAAAGCTGTGGCGGATATCCCACATCCTGCGGTGCTCCGTGTGGACTAAGGACCGCGGCCGAATTTCACCAACATCACCTGCCAGACAATCGCATTCGCCACACCTCACTTCCCGAACAGCCTCCCATTGTCCAGCATCTCCCGGTCGCTCCGCTCCCAGTCCTGCCACAGCTCCAATGCGGCGAGCAGGATGACGAGGCCGCCGAGTGTGGAGTGCCAGAAGCGCAGGCTGCCGCCGGTCGAATAATAGAAGACGTAAGGCGATGCGATCAGCCAGAGGCCGAGCAGGAGTTGCGCGGTTTCTTCCCAGCGCTGCAGCACTACATATTCGAGTTCAGCGATGAAGAAAATCAGTACGCCGATCGCCACCGTATTCCACACCGCAATGCGACCGACATGGGCGTCGCCGGCCGCCCATGGCGACAGCGCGATGGCGAGGCCGAGCAGCATTCCGAACCAGTCTTCCCAGGTTCGATGGGCGTTGAAAAAACGGGTGATGAACATCGAAGCCTCCATCGATGAGAGGCATACGTCGGCGGCTGGCAGCCACTGCGCTCCGACCGTAACGACCATTCCAGCCGCATCGGGGCGTATGTCCATGGATTCACGTAAGGCGCGGGCGAACCGCCGCAAGGCCTCGACGCGCCAATTTTATTGAGTCCCGCCCGGCCATGCCGGCCCTCAGCGCACGCCGGTCCCCTTGCAGCGCTGGCACTTCATTACCCGGTCGCCCTTCTTCACCAGGCCCTTGCCCTCGCAGTTCTTGCAGACCTGCTTCTTCTTGACGTTGGGACCCTTTTCATTGGCCATCGTACGCTCCAAATTCTATTGTGCCACTAAGCGCACAACCGGAAAGACAGTTCAATGACCGAGACCGTCCGCAACAACCCCGCGGAGCACCGTTACGAACTCACCGTCGATGGCCATCTCGCCGCGACCTATTACAAGATCGCCGATGGCGTCATCACCTTCGTCCATACCGAGGTGCCGGATGCGCTGGCCGGACGTGGCGTCGGCTCGAAGTTGGTCAAGGGCGCGCTCGATCAGGTCCGCAGCCAAGGCCTCAAGGTCGTGCCGCAGTGCCCGTTCGTCAAAGCCTATATCGAAAAGCACGGCGAATACGCCGACCTGCTCGCGAACTAGGATACGGACTCAGGAATGACCCAGCCGACCAGCGCCGTGCGCGACAACACCGCACTGCATCGCTTCGAACTCAATGTCGACGGCAGCGTGGCGTTCGCCAACTATCGCCGCACCGCGAACGCCGACATCATCACCCACACCGAAACGCCGCACGCCTTGCGCGGACGCGGCGTCGCCTCGCAGCTCATTAAAGGTGCGCTGGACTTGATCCGTGCCGACGGCCGCAAGGTGATCGCCGGCTGCAGTTTCGTGGTGGATTACCTGCAGAAGCATCCGGAGGATGCGGATCTGGAAGCCTGACGCGGTTGCACCGTCCAGTTACGCAGCGATCAGCAACGCTGCCTCGAAACTGTGCTCCGCCGCAAAAAGTGATCCGGCATTTCACGCAACCGGCGATATCCTGTCCGCATTGGACATTCGAGTCGCATTTGCAACGACATCGCGGAGCGGGTTGTGTCTGCGCAAGCGGCCAGCCACGTGTAGAAAGCCAAGAAAAGACCAAGAAATAACTGGAAAGAGTCGAG
>DASVLY010000159.1:0-1664 GCA_036384635.1 Noviherbaspirillum sp.
GCTTTCCTTCGCCCGTTTCATGCAATCGGTTTGAAGCTGTCGGTCATCGTCTCGTGAGACCTGCCGTCCCACCACCTTCTATCCGCCGGCTTTCCTGCTCCGGCCCAATCCCGCATGCGCGTTGCGCCCAGGTGACCTCCATCGAGCAAGCCCCATCTACTATGATCGGTCGCCTATCGCAACCAGGCTGGGAAACGGGCTTGTTCACTTCACGCTCGTCTTGCGTGACCCGCCTTTCATCCTGCTTCGGCGTTCCGGGCAATTTCGTCTATCCGCCGCTCACTCCTATGCCGCCTTCGTCGTTGCGTCTTCCGGGACCACGCCCTCTTTCAGATACCGCCACAAGGCAATCGCCAGCTTGCGCGCCACCGCGACAATGGCGATCCGCTTGCCGCGCTTGTTGGTCCCGCTTCCCAGGGTGCGCTGCGCGAACCAGTGCGCGATGGCGCTGTCGGGCTGGTAGCGCAGCCAAAACCACGCCATCTCGATCAGCAGCGCCCGCACTCGCCGGTTGCCTTGCTTGCTGATGCCTTGGTCCACCCGGCTCTGGCCGCTGTCGTAGGGCTGCGGCACCAACCCGACGCACGATCCGACCTGCCTCCGGTTGGCAAAGTCACGCCAGAACAGTTCCAGAACCAGCCGCATCGCCCCCACTTCACCAACGCCCTTGAGCTGCTTCAAATCCGCAATCCGTTTTTGCACCGGTTTCGGCAATTGCCTGACCAGGGTCTTGTCCAGCGCAGCCAGTTGCTGTTCGGCCAAGGTCAGCCGTTCGCATTCTTGCGTGAGCCGCATCAGTAGCTCGGGCGGCAGCGCCGCGCCGCCGTGGCACTGGATTTCGCCTTGCGCCAGCCGCTTGGCAAAGTCGTCTCCATCAGGGTCCCAGCAGCCCACCGTGCGCAGCAGCTTGCGCATGCGGTCGCGGTGCTGCCCGATTTCCTTTTGCAGCTCGCCCCGCTCGCGCGCCAGGTGCCGCTGCGCTTCGGTCTCCGGCGTCGGAACCCGGATCACATGCATGCGGTCGCGTTCGCCGCGCAGCCAGCCCCGCAGGCAGAAAACCAGTTTGATCGCGTCGAGCCGGTCGGTCTTGGCACGTCGGGCATACCGTTCCACTGGAATGCTGGCCGGGTCCACGATCAGTGTTTCATAACCCAATCGGGCTAATGCCCGGCTGATCCAAAAGCCATCCTGGCCGGCTTCGTACAGCACCACCACCCGCCATGTTGCTCCAACCTGCCATTGCCGCCTCACTTCTTCGATTACCGCCACCGCATGCGTCAGCCGCTCGCCGGCCGCTTCGTCATCGACCGTGTGGACCGCCGGCTTGTCTCGCCTGCCGTCATGCAACGCAAGCTTCCAGCTCTTGCTTGATAATTCGAGCGCAATGGCCAATACTTCTTCGCACGGCGTAAAATTCTTGGCATGAGTCGGTTGCATTTCGTACTCCTCATCTGATGGGGCGAGCTTTCAGTTTAGGAATCTTTTTGCAATCGGCTTTTCTTTCTCAAATCATAGGATCTACGAGCTCTGCGAGTTCGCACGCGGCGCCGAATTGACAACCGTGCGCGATCACCTGCGCCATGCCTCGATCGCGACGACTTCGATGTCCCTGCACGGCGATGAAATCCAGCGCGCAAGGCAGAGGCATCAAGCCTTTGCTGCCT
>DASVLY010000160.1:0-4606 GCA_036384635.1 Noviherbaspirillum sp.
AAATGGTTATAAGCAATCCCGCCATTATAAAATAGAAGGCTGAACGCCTCTCGAACTACCCATTCCACTCACTTTTCCTGACTGATCATGTACAAAATCGTATTCATGCGCCACGGCGAATCCACGTGGAACCTCGACAACCGCTTCACCGGCTGGACCGATGTCGACCTGACCGAAAAAGGCATCGCCGAAGCGCGCCAGGCAGGCAAGATACTGAAGGAAGCCGGCTTCACCTTCGACCTTGCTTATACGTCGGTATTAAAGCGCGCGATCCGCACCCTGTGGCTGACGCTGGACGAAATGGATCTGATGTGGATTCCGGTCAAGAACGACTGGCGCCTGAACGAGCGTCATTACGGCGCGCTGCAAGGATTGAACAAGGCCGAGACCGCAGCCAGGTATGGCGATGAGCAGGTACTGGTCTGGCGCCGCAGCTACGACACGCCGCCCATGCCGCTGACTCCTGACGATCCGCGCACGTCGTACAACGATCCGCGCTATGCACACCTGAAAAAAGAACAAATTCCGCTCACCGAATGCCTGAAAGATACGGTGGCGCGCGTGATGCCGGCCTGGGACGATTCGATCGCCCGCGACATCCGCGCCGGCAAGAAAATCCTGATCTCCGCGCACGGCAACAGCCTGCGCGCGCTGATCAAGAGCCTGGACGGCATCAGCGATGAAGACATCGTCGGCCTGAACATTCCGAACGGCCAGCCGCTGGTGTATGAACTGGATGCGGACTTAAAGCCGATCAAGAGCTACTACCTGGGCGACAAGGAGGCAATCGAGGCGGCGATGAAGGCGGTCGCCAGCCAGGGCAAGTCGAAGTAATTGCTTTACGCATGTCAATCCGTGCGGGAATCCCGATTGTCTATGAAATGAGTTCTAGCAATCACGTCTCCTGGAGATTCCTCGCCGCGCTCGGCGTAGCGGCACTGTTGGCGGGCACCCTGCCCGCCAACGCTGCCAAACTCACCGAACGCGCGAAGCAAAAGCGCGCCGCCGAGGCCGAGAGCGCCAATCTGCAGCAAAAACTCGACGCGCTCAAGCGTGACATCACCCGCACCGAATCCGCCAAGAACCACGCGAGCGACGCACTGGCGCAGTCCGAGGCATCGATCTCGGAAACCAACCGCGCATTGCACGAACTGGCCGAAGACCAGCGCGAAATCGAAGCGAAGATCGGTCTGTTATCGCAGCAGCAGAAACGGCTGGCAACGGCGATCGTAAACCAGCAAAAGCAGTTGGCCCGCTTGTTGCGCGACCAGTACGTGGCTGGCGGCGAAGACCGTATCAGGCTGCTGCTTTCGGGCGACAACCCGAACCGCATCAACCGCGAGCTGCAGTACATGGGCTATGTATCGCAGGCACAGGCCAAACTGATCGCAGCGCTGCGCGCCAACCTGGCCGCAATCGACAGCAACAAGGCCGCGACCCAGGAAGCAAAGGGCGAACTGGACGAAATCGAACAGGAGCAGCGTACGCAAAAGGCGCAACTGGAGAAGGAAAAGGCCAGACATGCGACGCTCCTGGCACAGCTTTCGACAAAGCTGGCCACGCAGCGCAAGCAGGCCGGCAATATCGAGCGTGACCAGCAACGCCTTACCGGACTGGTCGAGCGGCTGTCGAAATTAATCGAAGAACAACGCAAGGCCGATGCCGCTGCGGCGGAAAAGCGCCGCACGCAGCAGGCCGCGCGCACCGTGCCCCAAAACGGCGGGGCGGCAGCATCGAAAGTGAGTTCCGTCAAAGCCAGAGCTGCCCATCCTGATGCAATTGACAATGACAATGAGCCGCCGCCGAAATCATCAAGCCGGAATGAACTCACGCCGGATGGCGGCGTCCAAGACGGGAGATTTTCGCGCGCCTTCGGCTCCCTGCGCGGGCAACTGCGATTGCCGGTCAAGGGGGAACTGATCGCCAGATACGGCGTCAGGCGAGGCGATGCCCCCCCTTCCAAAGGATTGTTCATCCGCGCCGCGGAAGGGGCCGACGTCAAGGCGGTAGCCGGCGGCCGGGTGGTATTCGCCGACTGGCTGCGCGGTTTTGGCAACCTGATCATCATCGATCACGGCAGCGACTACCTGACCATTTACGGCAACAACCAGGCGGTGTTAAAGCATGCCGGCGATCTTGTCAAAACCGGCGATGTCATCGCCAGTGCAGGCAATAGCGGCGGTAACGAACAATCGGGTTTATACTTTGAAATGCGGCATCAAGGCCGCGCATTTGATCCTCTTGAATGGATTACTAGGTGACACATGAGCAGCAAACTTAAGAACTTCGGCCTGATCGGATTGGGCGTTATTGCAGGCATCGCAGGTTCGATGCAATTCGAGGCGAGCGCGCAAAAAGCGACCACGCCTCTGCCGCTGGAAGAACTGCGGCAACTGGCCGACGTATTCGGCCTGATCAAATCCGATTATGTCGAGTCGATCGACGACAAGAAGCTGCTGACCGAGGCGATCTCGGGCATGGTCGCCTCGCTCGATCCGCATTCCGCCTATCTGGACAAGAAAGCATTCAAAGAACTGCGCGAAGGCACGCAGGGCAAGTTCGTCGGCCTCGGCATCGAGGTCGGGATGGAAGACGGCTATGTGAAGGTGATCTCGCCGATCGAGGATTCGCCCGCGTTCAAGGCAGGCCTGAAGGCCGGCGACCTGATCACCCGCCTGGACAGCACGCCGGTCAAGGGCCTGACGCTGGATGAGGCAGTCAAGCGCATGCGCGGCGAGCCGAATACCAAGATCACCCTGACGATCGCCCGCAAGGACGAGGACAAGCCGATCATCGTCACCATCGTGCGCCAGGAAATCCGGGTGCAAAGCGTGAAATCGAAAGTGGTCGAACCTGGCTACGCATGGGTGCGCATCGCGCAGTTCCAGGAGCCGACGGTGGACGATCTGGCGAAGAAGCTCAACGCGATCTACACACAAGAGCCCAACCTGAAGGGCCTGGTGCTGGATCTGCGCAACGACCCGGGCGGCGTGCTGCCGGGTGCGATCGGCGTATCCGCCGCCTTCCTGCCCAAGGATGTGCCGGTGGTATCGACCAATGGCCAGTTGGCGGACTCGAAGGCGACCTTCTATGCGCGCCGCGAGTTCTACACATCGTCGCGCGCCTCGCTCAATGATCCGCTGGCCAAACTGCCGGAGGCGGTGAAAAAGGTGCCGATGGTAGTACTGGTCAACACCGGTTCCGCATCTGCGTCCGAGATCGTGGCCGGCGCTTTGCAGGATTACAAGCGCGCCACCGTCATGGGCACGCAAACCTTCGGCAAGGGCTCGGTGCAAACCATCCGCCAGTTGTCGGCCGACACCGCAGTCAAACTGACCACCGCGCGCTACTACACCCCGAACGGCCGCTCGATTCAGGCCAAGGGCATCGTGCCGGATCTGCTGGTCGACGAAACCGCGGACGGCGACGGCTTGAACGGCCTGCGCCTGCGCGAAGCCGATCTGCAAAAGCACTTGACCAACGACAAGGACAAGGAAGAAGCCGCCGCCAAGATCGATGAGCTGGAAGAAGAGCAGCGCATCGCCGCGCTGGAGAAAAAGCGCAAGCCGCTCGAATTCGGCAGCAAGGACGACTTCCAGCTGGCACAGGCGCTCAATCAACTGAAAGGATTGCCGGTGCAGCTCTCCAAGTCTGCGAAGATCGAGAACAAGAAGGAAAACACCATCAACGAGAAGAAGAACGGTGACAAGAACGGCCACGGCGACAAGAAGTAACCACACAGAAAAGGCCGCTGATGCGGCCTTTTCTCTTGTAAGACCTCATTTATTTATCCTCTTGTGAACGATAACCAGTTGCTGCGCTATTCGCGCCATATCCTGCTCGATGAAATCGGCATCGAAGGGCAGGAACGGTTGTTGGCTGCTCATGCACTGGTGATCGGCGCGGGCGGCCTGGGTTCGCCTGCGGCCTACTATCTGGCGTCCGCCGGCATCGGCAAGATCACGCTGGTCGACAACGACACTGTCGATCTCACCAACCTGCAGCGCCAGATCCTGCATACGACCGAGCGCGTCGGCCAGCCTAAAGCGCAATCCGGCAAACAGACGCTGGAGAGGATCAACCCTGAAGTCGAGGTAGTCGCATTGACCGAGCGCGCCGAAGGGCAGCGTCTGGCCGAACTGGTCGCGCAAGCGAGCGTAGTGCTTGACTGCAGCGACAACTTCGCAACCCGCCACGCAGTCAACCGCGCCTGCGTGGAACACAAGGTGCCGTTGGTCTCAGGCGCTGCGATCCGTTTCGACGGCCAGATTTCGGTATTCGATCCGCGCATCGATGGAGCTCCCTGCTACGCATGCCTGTTTCCGCCGGATCAGCAATTCGAGGAAGTCCTGTGCTCGACCATGGGTGTGTTTGCGCCGCTGGTTGGCATCATCGGCACCATGCAGGCCGCTGAAGCCTTGAAGGTGGTTGCGCACATCGGCGAGTCGCTGGCCGGGCGCCTGCTGCTGCTGGAGGCAAGCAACATGGAATGGACCAGCATCCGGGTCGCGCGCAATGCCGATTGCGCCGTATGTGCCAATCGCCCTGCCTGATCAGACTGCTGACCGAGCAGGAAAAATATCTGCCGATATCGATTTTTGCGTCC
>DASVLY010000161.1:0-2661 GCA_036384635.1 Noviherbaspirillum sp.
TGTGCTCATTGCCTTGATGCAATGGGCCGCACCAACTTGGGCGGCCGAGGCAACCACCCCGCCCCCACGACTGTTGCTCCGGCCGACAACACTCGTCAGCGAAGCCTGGCCGTTTGTAACGGTCCTGCCGGAAAAACAAACACCCCTGACTTTGACCGAGGCCCAGGCCGCAATCGCTGAATTTGAGCGTCCGCAAACAAGCTACGCCACGCTCGGCGTGCAGGCGCAGCCAACTTGGCTGCACGTTCCATTTCGCGTAGAAGCAGTCAGCGGAGTAGCTTCCCAGCAATGGGTGATGAACATTGACTACCCTCCGCTCAATCGCATTGATGCTTACATCATCCAAGATGGGCGGACATTGAAGAAGGCCGAGCTCGGTAGCCTGCGCTCATTCGCTTCCCGGCCGCTGTTCAGCCGTTCACACGCGATGCCGCTGGAACTCGCCGCTGGCGACTACGACCTGATGCTGCGCGTCGAATCGCGCGGTGCGACCATTCTTCCCATCGAGTTCATGCAGCCCAGCGCATTCCATCGCGCCAGCGTCGCCGAACAGATGTTGCGTGGCATTCAAGTCGGGTTCTTTCTCTGCATGCTGCTGTACAGCCTCGCGCACTGGGTTGGAACGCGGGAGTCACTATTCCTCAAATACGCGCTCCTGGTCACCGGATCGTTCCTGTTTGCCCTGCTCCTCTCTGGCGTCGGTGCGCAGTGGATCTGGCGCGACATATTCTGGTTCGAAAGCCATATGGCTGGCATAGGCTCGCTGGTGGCCGTAGCGGGCACGTTCCTGTTTCTGGGGGACGTATTGCGCAGGCCACATATCGGCACTGCCGGCGAACCTGCAGACCGTTTCCCGCGCCTCATGAACAGCGGGGCCGCGCTGTGCGGCGTTCTGCTTGCCATTTATTGCCTTGACGTATTCAATACGCGACTGCTCACCGCCATGATTGTGCTGCTCGGACCGCTGCCGCTGCTGTTGAGCCTGCCGCGCTTCGTGTCCAGAGTCATCAAGGGGGACGCGATTGGCATTTACCTACTGCTTGCATTTGCCTTCTATATCACCACGGTGGTGGTCACCACCACAACCATCCGCGGCAAGCTTCCCGCAAATGTATGGACACTGCACTCGCTGACGTTCGGCGAGATGTGCCACATACTCGCCTTCACGTTGGTACTGATCGTGCGCGCGACCGAACTGCGCAAGGCCGGCGAAAAAGCACGGACCGAGCACGAGGTGATGCGTTCGATGGCGTACGCGGACGCTCTGACGGGACTGCCCAATCGTCGCGGTCTGACTGATGCCATGTCAACGGCGCTGGTGAGGGCCTCACCGCACCAAATGCTGGCTGTGTATTTGATCGATCTTGACGAATTCAAGGAGGTCAACGATACCCGCGGGCATGAGGTTGGCGACCAGTTGTTGATTGAGGTGGCAAACCGCCTGCGCGCAGGTACGCGTAGCGGTGACGTTGTGGCGCGACTGGGTGGTGACGAGTTCGTCATGGTTGCCAGCGGCCTGCGGGATCCGGCACAGGCAAAGCAAATAGGAGAACATTTGCTCTCGCTATTCGAGACTCCGGTCCACGTCGCAGGCGAGGAAATGCGAGTCGGCCTCACCATAGGTTATGCCATTGCGTTAGGTACTGCTCACGAAACAGCCACACTGTTACGAATGGCCGATAGTGCGTTGTATCAAGGTAAGCAGGGAGGCAAGGGGCGATTGCAGCAGGCGTGAGCGCGTCACGCCCGTGGCGGTCATGTGCCTTAAACGTTTACGTAGCGCAGATCAACGAAATACCGCTGTGGTAGAGGTTTCGGAGGGCCACAGCCCTCCGAAACTTACGCGGGTGAATCGTTGCTCACCCCGTTAGCAGCCTGTTGAAATCTAGCGCTTGCTACCAAAGCCATCTATTTTTGGATCGCAGGCGCTCAGCACGCAGCATGCTTCGTTCTCACTCGACGTCATAGCGCAGCGGGCCATCTTTCCCATCCCACCGTTCGTTCGTGCTTACCTGGCAAGCTGTCCAGCATCGCCAGCGCAGTGGCACGCTCGCCATAGGCATCGGCCTGCTAAGGGGCCTCCCCAGGACAATCCGGGCAATTTCGAACTGGTCAAACCACAGGGCTTCGGTTACACACATGGCTTTGTGTTCTTCACGAAGGATCCGTTCGCCATGGCCCATCGCAAAAGTCCCGCCCGCATTGCCAAAGACGCCCGCATCGCGCATTTCCGGTCTATGGCAGCACGGCAAGCCGCGCCGAATGCGCCAGCCGCAACCCTGACATGGGATGCGGTGGCTGCGCTGGAGGCCAGGCTGGTGGGCCGCATCGTGCTGCCTTCCAGCCCCGACTACAACGCGGCCCGGCAGGAATCCAACCCCGCCTTCCAAGCCTATCCCGAGATCATCGTTTACTGCGCGTGCGAGCACGACGTGATCGAGTGCCTCGCCGTGGCCCGTGCCTTCAACGTGTGGGTTGCCGTGCGCTGCGGCGGGCACAGCACCGCGGGCTATTCCGTCAACAGCGGCATGGTGGTGGACCTGGGCGACATGAAGGGCGTTGTGCTCGATCCTGCGCGCGAACGCGTGCATGTGCTGGCGGGCACCGACTTCGACCATTTCAACGGCGCCATGAACCACACCGGCTGGCATGTTCCCACGG
>DASVLY010000162.1:0-1723 GCA_036384635.1 Noviherbaspirillum sp.
CCCGATGCTCTACACGTCCTTTTCATTGAGCTTCGGCGTCATTTACCTCCTGGCGCTCTACATGCTGCTCCCACTCTATTCAGCCATAGAAAAAATCCCGGTACAGCTGGTGCACGCCGCTGCCGATCTTGGCGCAAGCCCTTTCCAACGCTTTCGTCGCGTTATCCTGCCGCTGTCGAAAGACGGTATCGTGTCCGGCTGCAGCCTGGTTTACCTCACCGCCGTCGGTGTCTTCGCCGCTCCGCTGCTGCTAGGTGGCCCGAACGCCGTCATCTTTCCGGAGGTGATCGCAACGCTCTTCCACTCCTCCAACGACAAATGGCCTGAAGGCGCTGCCTTCGCCATGCTGATGCTAGCCGTGTCGCTGACGACGGTTGGTCTCTTCATGCGCGTCGTTGGCGGTCGCTCTGTCCGGCTGATGTAGGAGATGACGATGCGGTCCCCCCTAAACGACCTTCCGAAGACGGCACTTGGCGCCTGTTATGCCATTTTCGTTATCTATCTGCTTTTGCCGCTGGCCCTGATGATGGCGATGAGCTTCAAGGATGCAAACTTCATCGCCTTTCCGATCAGTAACTGGACCCTGGATTGGTATGGCAAGGTACTTCAGGACAAGCAGTTCATCGAAGCCTCGCTTTATTCGGTCGGGATAGCGTTTGCCACCACGATCGGAGCGACCGTCATCGGTGTGTGGATTTCCCTGCTGATTTCTACCGAGGGCATCCGCGGCAAGGCCATCCTCTTTGCGCTCGCCTGCCTGCCTGCCGTCGTTCCCGGTCTCATCAACGCCATCTCAATGCGGATATTCATCCGGATGGTCGATATCCCCACGGGCACCTTCGCGATTATCCTCTCCCATACCGTCCATGCGGTGCCGTTTGTCGTGATCATGGTGCTGACGCGCCTGCGTTCCATGCCCGCCAATCTCGTGGATGCGGCAAGAGACCTCGGGGCTGACGCATTTATCGCCTTCATGCGCGTTACGGTCCCTTACATCCTGCCGGCCCTGATCGGCGGCATGATTTTCTGTGTTTTGACCAGCATCGACGATTTCGTGCGCACCTTCTTCCTGGGTGGATACAAGCCGACGCTACCGATGCTCATCTTCGCCAAAGTCCAGGGCGGCATGTCGCCAGAGATCAATGCGATGGCGACCATCGTCCTCATCGTCACCGCCGCCGTCGGCCTTTATGCCGAGCACTTCACCCGCCGTTCGAGGAACTGAGTTATGCAGCCGGTTGTTCATTTTAAAAACGTCAACAAGGCTTACGGCGCTTCTCTTGCTGTCGATAACCTGGACCTGGCGGTCGCGCCGGGCCAATTCGTTACCCTGCTTGGCCCCTCCGGTTGCGGCAAATCCACGACGCTGAGAATGCTCGGAGGGTTCGAAACGCCATCTTCCGGCGAAATCTACCTCGACGGGCAGCCGATCTCGCATCTGCCGCCCAACAGGCGAAACGTCAATATCGTCTTTCAAGACTATGCCCTGTTTCCGCACCTGTCAGTTCAGCGCAACATTGCCTTCGGACTTGAACTGAAGGGGCTGGATTCGGCGTCCATCCACCGCCGGGTCATGGAACTCCTCGGTCTCGTCAAGCTGCAGGATTTTGCCGGGCGTATGCCTGAGCAACTGTCGGGCGGTCAGCGTCAGCGCGTGGCCCTCATGCGGGCGCTAGCGCCGGACCCGAATGTCTTGCTGCTCGACGAGCCGCTATCGGCACTC
>DASVLY010000163.1:0-3153 GCA_036384635.1 Noviherbaspirillum sp.
GGCGAGGAGCGCACGCGTACGAGTGGCACGCAGAGCACCGCAGCCCCCAGGATCGGCCCGCGCAGTAGTTTTTCAACAGCATGTTAGGTTCCTTCCCCCTGCAAGGGTGAAGGAACCTAACGGTGCGCTCCTCACGCTGAAGCGCAACACCAGCCGATTTGCAGGCAATTCTCAGATTTCCATGTGGAGGGAGCGCCAAAAAAACAGCCTTCCATAAACCTGTCGTGCATTCATCAAAACCTAGTCAACCTCTGTCACTACTCCCATGACCATCCTCTCGAAAAACACCTGTATCGCCGTCATTGGCCTCGGCTATGTCGGCCTGCCGCTTGCCGTCGAGTTCGGCAAGCAATATCCAACGATCGGCTTCGATATCAATCGCAGCCGTATTGCCGAATTGCGTGAAGGAATAGATCGCACACTGGAAGTCGATCCGCAAGAACTGGCGCAGGCAAGGCAGCTTGCCTATTCCTGCGATCCGCAGCAGTTGCGCCAGGCGCGCGTCTATATCGTCACCGTGCCGACGCCCATCGACGAACACAAGCAGCCGGACCTGACGCCGCTGCAAAAGGCGTCGGAAATGCTGGGCACGGTGATCAAGCGCGGCGACATCGTGGCCTTCGAATCGACTGTGTACCCGGGCGCGACCGAAGAGTACTGCGTTCCCCTTATCGAGCAGGTATCGGGGCTGGTATTCAACCGCGATTTCTTTGCCGCTTACAGTCCGGAGCGGATCAACCCGGGCGACAAGCAGCACCGGCTGACATCCATCAAGAAGGTGACTTCCGGCTCCAATGCCGCCACAGCGGATTTCATCGATGCCTTATACGCGAGCATCATTCCGGCCGGCACCCACAAGGCATCATCCATCAAGGTGGCGGAAGCGGCAAAGGTCATCGAGAACACGCAGCGCGATCTCAATATCGCGCTGATGAACGAGCTGTCCATCATCTTCAACAAGATGGGCATCGACACCGAGGAAGTGCTGCAGGCTGCCGGAACCAAGTGGAACTTCCTGCCCTTCCGCCCCGGCCTTGTCGGCGGCCATTGCATTGGCGTCGACCCGTATTACCTGACGCACAAGGCGGAGTCGATCGGCTACCACCCGCAAGTGATTCTTGCAGGCCGCCGCATCAACGACAGCATGGGAAGCCATGTGGTGGGACAACTGGTGAAGCAGATGCTCAAGCGCCGCATCCAGGTGGATGGCGCCAAAGTGCTGGTGATGGGGTTGGCCTTCAAGGAAAACTGTCCCGACCTGCGCAATAGCCGCGTCATCGACATCATCCGGGAACTGCGCGAGTTCAATGTCGATGTCGATGTCCATGATCCGTGGGTCAGCGCCGATGCGGCCCGCCACGAATACGGCATCGCATTGATGCAAGAGCCGCCCAAAGGACGTTACGACGCTATCGTCGTCGCAGTCGCGCACCGGCAATTCGCAGCCCTGGGCGCCTCCGGCCTGCATGCTTACGGCAAGCCGGAGCATGTGCTGTACGACCTCAAGCATGTACTGCCGAAAGAGCAGGCGGATATCCGTCTTTAACGCAAACATCATGCATTTTTTCCACTCTGAGATGAAAGCTGTGCGATGAGCCGCATCGAACAAGTTCAACAAGAATTGAAGCAACAGAAAAAGACCTGGCTGATTACCGGCTGTGCCGGATTCATCGGCTCCAACCTGCTGGAGACCTTGCTGCTGCTTGACCAGCGCGTGATCGGCCTGGACAACTTTTCCACCGGTTACAGGCACAATCTGGATGAAGTCAGGGAAACGGTGACGCCGCAGCAATGGGACCGCTTCCACTTCATCGAAGGCGACATCCGCGATCCCCAGGCATGCCGGCGCGCGGCAAGCGGGGTCGATTACGTGCTGCACCAGGCGGCGCTCGGTTCCGTGCCGCGCTCGATCAAGGACCCGGTTGCAACCCATGACGTGAATGTGAACGGCTTCCTGAACATGCTGGTCGCCTCGCGCGATGCGGCCGTCACCAGTTTCGTCTATGCGGCATCCAGCGCCATCTATGGCGACCATCCGGATTTGCCGAAGGTGGAAAGCAAGATAGGCAAACCCTTGTCGCCGTATGCAGTCACCAAGCATGTCAACGAACTGTATGCGGATGTATTTGCACGCTGTTACGGCCTCAAATCGGTCGGACTGCGCTACTTCAATGTTTTCGGCAAACGGCAAGATCCGAATGGCGTTTATGCGGCGGTGATTCCGAAATGGATCGCGGCGATGATCCGCGGCGAAGAAGTGTTCATCAATGGCGACGGCGAAACCAGCCGCGACTTCTGCTTCATCGACAATGCGGTGCAGGCAAATCTGCTGGCGGCAACCGCTTCCGACGACAACAAGAACGAGGTGTACAACGTCGCCGTCAACGACACCACCACACTGACGCAGTTGTTCGATTATCTGAAACGCGCATTGGAGCGGAATCATATCGAATACGACCGCGCCCCTGTCTTCCGCGATTTTCGCGCCGGCGATGTGCGTCATTCGAGAGCCGATACCGAAAAGGCCCGCGAACGGCTGGGTTATATGCCGCGCTTTCGCGTGCGCCAGGGTATCGAGGCGGCCATGCCGTGGTATGCCGCCAATGAACTGCAACTGCTGCAAAAAATGTGATCTTGCTACCGGGAGACGAAAACCATGAGCATTCTTGATATCAGCCGCAAAGGCGATTCCTTTTTTTATGCGCCTGCCAAAGCCAGGGAAGTCGGTGCGGGGTTGGCCGCCACTTATGCCAATGCGCAGCCGTTCCCGCATATTCAACTGGAAAATTTTCTTCCTGAGCAGGTGCTCGATACCGTCCTGCGGGAATTTCCGAAAGAGCGCAACGATGGCGTCACGCTGTTCGACAAAGGTTATGTGGGCGGCAAGGCGAAGCTGCAATTCAATCCCACTTATCTATCGTCCGGGTATGTGAAGGAACTGTTTTACTTCTTCAATTCGGAAGTTTTCCTTGAGTTTGTGGAAGGCTTGACCGGCATTCAGGGATTGATACCGGACCCGTTTTTCGATGGCGCTGGCCTGCATGAGACCTCATCGGGCGGCAAGCTCGGCATCCATGCCGACTTTCGCATCCAGCGCCGGCTTGCGCTGCAGCGGCGCGTGAATGTCCTGATCTACCTGAACAAGAACTGGAA
>DASVLY010000164.1:0-3480 GCA_036384635.1 Noviherbaspirillum sp.
TTCAATATGGCGCCGGATAGCGGCATCGCCAATGCTGGGCAGGCTGAATACTTTCACCAGCGGAAACTCCTGCTCGATCTGTTCCATCAACGGCGTCAGCGTCGATTCCGCCATCTCGAACACCAACACCGCTTTTTCCAGCCGTGGCACTTTCCGGAAAAGATGCGAATAATGAGTGTCGAGCACCCATTCGATCATCGGCCACGCCATCACCGGAAAACCGGGAACGAAATAATGCGCGCCACTCTCGCCGTGACCGACGGCGAAACCAGGAATTTTGTTGAACGGGTTCGGAATGACCGTCGCCCCCTGCGGGAATTCACCCATCTTCAGCCGCTGCACGTTGTCCGGTCCGTTATAGTCCGGCTCCTTGCCTGCCTCGCGAGCGATATCCGCGAACCGCTCCTCGATCCTGGCCTTAGCCTCCGGATGCAGCACCAGCGTCACTCCCAAAGCGGCGGCCGCGCACTGACGCGTATGATCATCTGGAGTTGCACCGATGCCGCCACAAGAAAACACAATATCGTTGCTTGCAAATGTGCGTTTGAGCAGCGAGGTGATGCGCTCCCGGTCGTCGCCGACATATTCGGCCCACGACAATTGCAGACCACGCGCTTTCAGCAACTCCACCACTTTCGGGAAGTGCTGATCAGTGCGTTTGCCGGACAAGATTTCGTCGCCGATGATGATGAGTCCGATAGCCATAAGATGAGTTTGATTGGCAAAAGGTCATTATGCCTGAGCCCCGTATTCAGCTTGGGGCATATCCGTCAGTTGATGTCCTTCAGGATCGACCGTGTTTCCGCAGACGCGCGGTATTCGGCCAGCGCCTGCATGCAATAGTGCTGGAACCACAAGCCGGTAAATACGAACACCAGCACGTACAACCAGATGGCGCCAGCGGCCAGCACCGGAAAGAAAATCACCGACAATGCGCCGCCCAGCCATAACAACGACGGTGCTGCCCCCATCGCGCCCGTGGCTGCCCCGATTGCCAGCAAGGGCCAGCGGTGAATGCGCACAATATCGCGGTATTCCTGCGCGCTTGCGTGCTCGGCCAGCGCGTCATACGCCATTACTCGATAGGTGAGCCAACCCCATAGCAGCGGTTGCACCACGAAGGTCAGCGGTGGAAGCAGCGACAGAGGCAGCGTGATCAGCCACAGCACCGCAAACATCAGAAACGACGACAGTGCAACCCATAGCCCCACCAAGATGCTGCCGCCTTTGCGCCGCTCCAGTTCAGGATAGCGGCTGCCCGCCACATGCCGCACAATGATCGGCATCGCCAATATGCCGACAAACAGGAGCGCAGTCACGATCATCAGCGGCAGCAACACCCACATCGCAATCAGCGGTACCAGCACCGTCTTGAATGCACCGAGCCCGATCCAGCCCAATACCTGACCGGCAGCGGAAAAACCGTTATTGTTGGTGAAATACGCCTGCAACCAGTCGATCGCCGGCTGCAGCCAGAAAAACAGCACTACACCCCAGATAACAACCGACACTACGAACGGCAGTATCGTCAACAGCAGCATGCGCAAGTGCAGTTGCGACAGCAGCGCGCGTCCGAACGAGACCAGCAGCGCACGCATCAGGAAGGTTTCCTTCCCGCAAACTCGATCATGCGTTTGATGCCCAGCCATTGCTGCGCCCAGAAGCCGCGTCCGTAATCGCGCCCTTCACCTTGCGGCAGCGGCAACTGATCACGCACGCCGGTAGCTTCGAACGAAGTGCCAAAATGCGCCGTACCAAACAGGATGTCCCAGATCGGGAACAGCACCGCGAAGTTATGCCCGCCCAGCGTTCCCTTGCCATGCGATTCATGGCCAACGCCGATTGCATGATGCAGGCGATGGTAGCGCGGCGATACCAGCAGACGTTCGCCCACCGTGCCGAAGTGGATGCGCACATTCGCATGCTGCAGGCTTTGCTGCATTCTGGAGGCCACAACCAGCAGTACGTACTGCGACGGCTCCACTCCGATAATCAACGCGATAGCCGCCATATACACATCGCGCATCAGGTCGTCCAGCAGATGATTGCGGTTGTCCGACCACAGGTTCATGTGCTGCTGGCTGTGATGCAGGCTGTGCAGTCCCCACCACCAGTTGAAATGATGGCTGGCGCGGTGATACCAATAGTCGAAGAAATCCAGAACCACGAGGTACACGAAAAAGCTGACCAGCGGGATGTCGGTAACGCCCGGCCACAATCCCTCGAGATTGAACTGGCAAATTCCCGACATGTGCAGTTTCCCGGCCACCATATCGAACATAGGATCGAGCATAAAGAACAGCACAACCGTAAACGCGCCGAGCCGGTGGATGCTGGTATAGATGAAATCGATGCGGCGTGCAGCCGGATCAAGGTCTCGCCTGACCGGAATCCATGCTTCCAGCGGGCGCAGGATCAGGTATAGAAGTACTAGTTCGATCACGCCGACCAGAAACCACTCAGTTCCTGTAAATGCTTCTTCAGTGATGTCGCCAAGGCCGAATCTGAACAGGAAAGGCTGCACCGCCGACTGAAACAGCCAGCCCTGCACATCGCAAAACCAATCGACAAGGGTGTGAACCATATCAATGCGCGTCAAATTTTCTTCTGTAATCCGGGTGCTCGCGCAGTGTAGCGAAACAAAATCCCTTCTGCTTCAGGCCCGCGATCAGCGGATCGAGGACTGCCGGCGCCCACGGGTCCTTGCGTGACCAGATGCCCAGATGCGCGACGAAAATATCACCATCTTTCAAGCCGTTCAATGCGCGCTTTAACAGCACTGCATTCGGCCATTTTTCACTCGGCAGTTCGTCCCCGGAAAACCCCGCTGCCGACCAGCCGACATGCGCATATCCGCACATTTCGCCCGTCGCCTTCAAATGTGCAGTGAGGCGACCGCCGGGCGCACGCCAGAATGGATCCAGCTTCGCGCCGGTCAGCTCGGTAAAGCGCTTTGCCACGCGGTTAAGTTCATCGCAATACTGCTGCGCGGTCCAGGCCAGCTTTTTGCCGGCATTGGCGCCGAACTGCGGCTTCATCTCCATGCGGCCGTTCGGCAGATCGCGCTGCACGTACACATGATCAAAAGTATGCGTACCGAATGCATGACCTTCGGCGACCCGCGCCTTCCAATACGCAGCCCAGGACGGATCGAGCGAATAATCTCCGTTGACCGTCTTCTCGTTAGCCAGGAAAAAAGTCGCCTTGACCTTGTACTTGTTCAGCGTGTTTGCAATGAAATCGGCCTGCGACTGGCTGCCGGTATCGAAGGTCAGATAGATCTTGCCCTTGCAGGCCGCCGCAGGCGGTGCCGGTTGGGCAAGGGCCTGGCCGGCCGCGAGGATGGCGCACAGGCTGAGGCGGCGCAGTTGTTTCATCGACGGGCGCTGCTTCATGGGTGGGCGCAATCAGAGATCGGGAGCACGATTGTAGAGATAGATGCCGTGCGGCGAGCGCCCCACCGGGATCACCTTGGTCACC
>DASVLY010000165.1:0-3449 GCA_036384635.1 Noviherbaspirillum sp.
GAGCTGCTGCATCGCATGTCTGGCGTCGACCACAGTCACGATCGCGTCCAGCAGATAATGGCTGGCGACTTCATCGTCCATGAAAAAGGTTTGCGCGACCGGTCCCGGATTGGCGAGGCCCGTGGTTTCGATCACCACATGGTCGAATTGCAGCTCGCCCGCATTGCGTTTTTGCGCCAGCGTGGAAAGCGCGACGATCAGGTCGCCGCGCACCGTGCAGCAGACACAGCCGTTGCTCATCTCGACAATCTGTTCGTTACTGTCCTGGACCAGGATTTCATTGTCGATGTTTTCCTGGCCGAATTCGTTTTCGATCACTGCGATCTTGTAGCCATGCGGTTCGCGCAGGATGCGGTTGAGCAGCGTCGTTTTGCCGGCGCCGAGGAAGCCGGTCAGTATGGTTGCGGGTACGAGTGTCGTCATGTTTTTATTGCGCGCAGTCAGCGCACCATCCTTTTATTGTGAATTCAATATCGTGGCTCTGGAAACCTTTTCCAAGCGTTTCCTGCAGGGCGTTTTGCAGCAGTCCGGCTTCGGCGATGCTGTCGAGGCAGAATACTTTTGCGCAGCGAGTGCACTTGAAATGACCATGCTGATGATGCGGTATTTGCTGGTTCGCATGATGCTCGTTGCCAGCACTGTAGCGGAACACGCGGTCGTCGCCAGCGATCTTGTGCGCAAGGCCTGCATCGGTCAGGCAGTCGAGCGCGCGGTAGAGCGTCACGCGGTCCATGTCCGCAAATGCATCCTGCATATCCTGATGCGAGAGCGCGCGCTGTGTGCCCAGCAACATCGCCAGTACGTTGACGCGTGCGGCAGTAATGCGTACCGACGCATTGCGCAACTGGGATTCGGCCAGCGCTGTCATCTGCGGCGCGTCGAACTTGCGGCTGTTTCGCGTGCTGGCGGCTGGCTTGGTTTTGATGCTCATGGAGAGGGCAATGCAGTGAAAGATATGGCGTGCATTATCACCCACTTGCAACTGGGTTGCAAAACTACGATTTATGCAACATCAAACCTTTCAGATATTCTCCTTCCGGGAAGCTGGTGGTCATCGGATGATCGATGCCGGCCGACAACCGGCGCAGGATGTGTGCATCGACTTTCGCATCATTGGCTGCGCCGGCAACGATTTTCTGGAACAGATCAGCGCCGATCGCACCCGAGCAGGAATAGGTGAACAGCCGGCCGCCTTCGCGCAGCAACTGGAAGCCAAGCAGGTTGATGTCTTTGTATGCGCGCGCGGCACGCTCGACCTGGCCCGGCGACGAAGCGAATTTCGGCGGATCGAGCACGATCAGATCGAACGATTTACCCTGTTCGCGCAGGGTGCGCAGCATTTTGAACACATCGGCGTCCCACCACTGCGCCTTGTCCGCATCGAAACCGTTGAGCGTGACGTTGCGCTGCGCGGTGGCGAGTGCCTCGCCCGAGGAATCGATCGAAATCACGCTGCTGGCACCGCCCTTTAACGCCGCCAGCGAAAAGCCGCCGGTATAGCAGAAACAGTTCAGCACATCGCGCCCGGCTGCATGTTCCATCACCAGCCGGCGGTTGTCGCGCTGATCGATATAAAAACCGGTTTTGTGGCCGTTCTTGATGTCGACCGCATAGCGCACGCCGTTCTCGATCACCGGCGTCTCGTCGGGCGGTGTGCAGCCGGCCAGTGTCCCGGTCACCAATGGCAATCCTTCGCGTTCGCGCACCGACGCATCCGATCTTTCGTAGACGTTCGGGCAGCCGCTTTCCGCGATCAACGCCTGCACGATTGGCACTTTCCACGCTTCGACGCCCGCCGACTGGAACTGGCACACCAGATAGCCTTCCTTGCCGCCGTACCAGTCGACCACCAGCCCTGGAAAGCCGTCGGCTTCACCAAAGATCACGCGCACTGCATCCGTATTCTCCACCGTCGCCGCGCGGTACGCGAATGCCTTCTTCGTGCGGCGCTTGATCAGCGCATGATCGACCGGTTCGTTTTCATTGAAGCTCCAGACCCGCGCGCGGATTTGCGACGCCGGGCTGTAGGCGGCGCGCGCGAGGAACTGGCCGGACGAAGACAGCACCAGTGCGGTTGCGCCCGGCTTGTTCTTTTCTTCCGGCTTGCCGTCGATGCGCTCGATTGCGGTGGGGAAAATCCAGGGATGGCGCCGCAGCAGGCTTTTTTCCTTGCCGGGCTTGAGGGTGATGGTGAGCATGGGAATTTGATGATGAACTGTCAATGTGCTTAGAGCCAATCCCAGTAGGGATCGCCTGCCGCCTGCCCGCCAGAAGGGCAGAATCCTGCGTTACTCGTCGTTGCAGGGGGCGGAAGCGGGGTTTTGCAAAGCATGCTTTGCGCCGCTGTAGCCGGCACGGCTTGCAAGCCGTGCCGTGGACCAGCCCTGCCGCCTCCTCGCGCCTTGTCTTCTGCCCTTCTGGCGGGCATTCGACAGACGCTCCCTACTGGGATTGGCTCTTACTTTTCGGCCTTCTTCTTCGCCCGCGGATGTGCGGCATCATACACTTGTGCCAGCCGTTGGAAATCCAGCGAGGTGTACACCTGCGTTGCTGCGATCGATGCATGGCCGAGCATTTCCTGCACTGCGCGCAGATCGCCGGATGACTGCAGCACATGCGACGCGAATGAATGGCGCAATACATGCGGATGCACATTGACGGGAATGCCTAGTACCTGCGCATGCGCTTTCAGCCGCAACTGCAACACGCGCGGCGAGATGCGGGTGCCGCGCTCGCTGAGAAACAGCGGATGCGGATCGAGCCTGACCAGCGACTAGCGTACCGCCAGCCAAGCGCAAATCGCCTGTAGCGCCGGTCCGCCAACCGGTACCCTGCGCCGCTTGTTGCCTTTGCCGGTGACTTCGACTTCCTGCGCCTCGAAATCGACCCACCCGGCCGATTGGTAGTTGCCTTCCTTTGTGAACCGCACATCCAGCGCTGCCAGTTCCGACACCCGCAGACCGCTCGAATACAACAGTTCGAACATTGCGCGGTTGCATAACTGGGTGGCGGACTGCGCATCCTTGCCTGGGCTGGCGCTGGCGGCCACATGGATCGCGTCGTCGGCCGACAGCGCCTTCGGCAACGGCTTGTCGCGCTTGGGAGCCTTCACGCCGTCGACCGGGTTCGATGTCAGTGCCTCCTGTTCCGCCTGCCAGGCGAAGAATCCGCGCCATGCCGACAGGCTGCGCGCGATCGAACGCGCATTCAGCCCTTGCGCATGCAGTTGTGCGGCAAATTTGCGGATGTGGGAGTGCGTGACCGAACCGAGCGCCGGCTGATCCGGCAACGCGATTATCAATGCCGCCAGTTGCTGAAGATCGTGCCGGTAATTGCTGATGGTATGCAGCGACAGCTGGCGTTGCGTTTTCAGGCTGTCGAGATAGGCCTCGATATAGGTTGAATTCGGTGTGGCGCTCACTGGAGCAGGCAGGCCAGCGCTGCGCTCG
>DASVLY010000166.1:0-5581 GCA_036384635.1 Noviherbaspirillum sp.
GGCACTTCGGTCAAGCCCTGGATCTCCACCGGAATGGATGGCCCCGCTTCACCAATGGTCTTGCCGTTCTCGTCCAACATCGCTCGCACGCGACCATACGAAGAACCGGCAAGCACCACATCGCCACGCTTCAAAGTGCCAGACTGCACCAGCACAGTCGCAACAGGACCGCGCCCCTTGTCCAGCTTGGCTTCGATCACCAGACCCTTGGCCATCGTGTCGACCGGTGCCCTCAGTTCCAGCACTTCCGCCTGCAGCAGCACGTTTTCCAGCAAATCGTCGATACCCTGGCCGGTCTTCGCAGATACTGGTACGAATGGTGAATCGCCGCCATACGCTTCCGGCACCACTTGCTCAGCAATCAATTCCTGTGTCACGCGCTCGGTGTTAGCACCCTGCTTGTCGATCTTGTTGATCGCAACCACGATAGGGACGCCTGCCGCTTTCGCATGAGCGATCGCCTCCTTGGTCTGCGGCATCACGCCATCGTCGGCTGCCACCACCAGGATCACCAGGTCGGTCGCCTTCGCGCCACGGGCACGCATCGCAGTAAAGGCTTCGTGACCTGGCGTGTCAAGGAAGGTGATGATGCCACGTGGCGTCTCGACATGATACGCACCGATATGCTGCGTAATACCACCTGCTTCGCCCGCAGCCACTTTGGCGCGGCGGATGTAGTCGAGCAGCGAGGTTTTGCCGTGGTCGACGTGCCCCATTACGGTGACCACCGGTGCGCGCGGCAATGCCTCGGCATCGGCATGCGCGCCAACTTCTTCCAGCATCGCTTCTGGATCGTCCAGCTTTGCGGCGAATGCCTTGTGCCCCATTTCCTCCACCAAGATCATTGCGGTTTCCTGGTCAAGCACTTGGTTGATGGTGACCATCTGGCCCAACTTCATCATGTGCTTGATGACCTCGGACGCCTTCACCGACATCTTGTGCGCCAACTCGGCAACTGTGAGGGTTTCCGGCACATGCACTTCCTTGACCACCGCTTCTGTCGGCACTTGGAAATTCGATTCGCGCTCCTCCCCATGCGACGGACGCCGCCCCTTCGGGCCGCTACGCCAGCCGTCGCGGCCGGTCGCGGCTGCCGCCGCACCATTGCCGCGCGTCTTGATGCCTCCGCGTTTTTTCGTGGCATCGTCCTGCCAAGTGGAGGAAACATTAGCCGACTTGATCGACTTCTTATCGCCACTTGCCGGTTTCTTGTTGTCCTCTTTTTTCTCAACAACTTTCTTGTCAGCCGGTTTGTGCAGCGTACCCTCGCCTTTTGCCTGTGGCGCAGGTGCCGCCGGTTCAGGCGCTTTCATGACCTTGCGCGGCGCATTCATCATTGCCTTGATTTGTGCGACCTCATCGGCCACCATCTTGCGCGCGCGCTCAGTCGCCGCTGCACGTTCCGCTGCCGCCTTCGCTTCCTGTTCGGCAAGCTTCTTCCTGGCCTCTTCCTCCGCCGCACGCCTCTTCTCTTCGACGGCATCAACTTGGACTTTCGCCTGGTTCGCAGCCAAAGCCTTTGCCTCGGCCGCCTTGCGTTCTTCTTCGGCAGCTTTCTGCGCCTGCGCTTCCCTCTCGGCTTCCAGCTTGGCAAGTCGTTCCTGTTTTTCGCGCAGATCGGCCTCCTGACGCGCGATCAGTTCAGCTTGACGGCGTGCCTCTTCCGCTCGACGCGCAGCTTCCGCTTCGTCGATCACGGACACAGCCGGAGCCACCGCCTTAGCTGGTACGGCGTCCACTAGCGGTTCGTCGCGCTTGATAAATGTACGTTTCTTGCGCACTTCGACCTGAATCGTGCGCGATTTGCCGCTGGCGTCCGCCTGCTTGATCTCGGTCGTCTCCTTGCGCGTCAGGGTGATTTTTTTCTTTTCACCCTCCGGCGCCGCTCCGTGTGCGCGGCGCAAATGGTTCAACAGCTTGTCCTTGTCTTCTTTGGACAGCGCGTCGGACGCCGAACTCTTGTCGACGCCAGCAGCGCGCAGTTGTGTCAGCAGCAAGTCCGCAGGCATCTTCAGTTCGGTGGCAAATTGGGCTACGTTGTTACTCGCCATTCAGTCCTCTTTTCTATGTGGCACGGCAGATGATAGTGGAGCGTTGCGCATTACTTGACTTCGACCAGCTCCCGCGCTTTCTCTTGTAACGCCCGCGCACGATCATCGTACTTGGCGTCGATCAAACGCATTTCATCGTCGGTCACATCTTCAAATTCATTTTCAATCAATTGACGCGCGCGCTCGATCGGCAAAGCCAGGATCGCACCAAATTCGTCATAGGCTAAACCGGCAAACCCATCTACGGTCTTGACGCCGGCCAACCCCAACTTTCCCGCAGTAACACGATCAATGCCGTCCAGATTAACTAGAGCATCTTCCATGCCTTCCAATCCCTCCTCAGAGACAATGGCTTCGGTTACCAGCGCATCGCGCGCACGGCTGCGCAGCTCGTTGACAGTGTCTTCGTCAAATGCTTCGATATCGAGCATCTCGTTGATCGGCACATAGGCAATTTCTTCCAAGCTGGAGAAACCTTCCTGCACCAAAATGTCGGCAACTTCCTCATCGACATCAAGCTTGTCCATAAACAGCGCACGAATCGCCGCAGTTTCCACCGCCGATTTATCAGCCGACTCTTCCGCCGTCATGATATTAATCTGCCACCCAGTCAACTCGGATGCCAAGCGCACGTTCTGACCGCCACGGCCGATCGCAATCGCCAAGTTTTCCTCGTCGACCACCACGTCCATCGCATGTTTTTCCTCATCGACCACGATTGAGGACACATTCGCCGGTGCCAATGCGCCGATCACGAATTGCGCGGGGTCTTCCGACCACAGCACGATATCGACACGCTCGCCGCCCAGTTCACCGGTCACCGCCTGCACACGCGAACCGCGCATGCCGACGCAGGTACCGATCGGATCAATACGCTTGTCATTGGTATGCACCGCAATCTTTGCACGAACACCAGGGTCGCGCGCCGCTGATTTGATTTCAAGCAAGCCTTGTTCGATTTCCGGCACTTCCAGTTCGAACAACTTCATAATAAATTCCGGTGCGGTGCGAGACAAGATAACCTGTGGGCCACGCGCATTGCGGTCAATGCGAAGAATGTACGCACGCACTCGGTCACCAATGCGCAGATTCTCCTTCGGAATCATCTGATCACGCGGGAGACGCGCTTCGATCTTGCCCGATTCGACGATAGCATCGCCGCGCTCCATGCGTTTAATGGTACCTGTCACGAGCGCATCGCCACGCTCCAGGAAGTCGACCAAAATCTGCTCACGCTCTGCATCGCGAATACGCTGCAACACGACCTGCTTGGTGTCCTGTGCAAAACGACGGCCGAAATCAACCGACTCGATCGGCTCTTCAATGTAATCGTCGACTTCGATATCCGGAATTTGCTCCCTCGCCTCGAAGTGCAACACCTCCTGGTCCGGCAATTGCAGGCCTGCTTCGTCTGGCACCACATGCCAACGGCGGAACGACTCGAATTCGCCGGTTTCACGGTCAATAGAGACGCGCACATCGACATCGCCCTCGTAGCGTTTTTTGGTCGCTTGTGCAAGCGCGTGCTCGAGCGCTCCGAAGACGATTTCCTTATCGACGTTTTTCTCTCGTGCCAGCGCATCGACCAACAACAATACTTCGCGACTCATGCTTTGCGACTCCTAAAATCCACTTTCGGCACCAAGCGTGCCTTGTCCACATCGGCGAGCGTAAACTCCAGCAACGCCGGCCCATCCTTACCCTCAAATTCCAGCTTCAGTTGCTCGCCTTCCGGCGCATGCAGCACACCTTGGAACGACTTGCGGTTCGCCGCCCCCGGCATGGGCATGCGCAACTTCACGATCGCCTCCTGCCCGGCAAAACGCACATAATCCGTGAGTTTTTTCAACGGCCTGTCCAGTCCCGGCGACGAGATCTCCAGCCGCTCATAATTCACGTTCTCGACCGCCAGCACATGCGACAGTTGATGACTGACCTTTTCGCAGTCGTCAACCGTGATATTTCCCTTTTCCGCCGCCTCCGGCAGAAAATCTATATATACGCGCAGCAAACCATGGGAAGCCTGCTCAAAATCAACCAGCTCATAACCCATGCCCACTACGGTTTTTTCAATCAAATCCAGCAACCGCAACACAATTCTCCGTAAGCGCGCTCGGCCGGATTTCCCACAAACCGTTCAAGAAAAAAAAAATGGGCATCTGCCCATCTCTTTTTATCGCTTAAACCCACATGCTGTGTGTGGTACCCGACAAAATTCATTCTTGCCGGCCGACCTTTGTTAACTCTGCAAGTATAAACAATTATTTGGCGCGTCGCAATGGCAAAAGCGTGATGGGATGGGCCTTTAGTACAGCCAAAGGCCCATCCCAACTCAGAAATATGTATTCAAAAATAGCCAGCGCAGAATCAGCCTCTCGAACGCCGCCGCACAACACCCTGCATACCAAGCCCGCCACGCGCTTGTTGCGCCCCGCTGCGCCGCCCCTGCCCCGGCTCGGGAAAACCCAAAGCCGTCTGCAACGGATCTGGCTGCCGACCGCGTGCCGCTCCTTGGCCACGCTTTTGCGCCAAGTTACCGTTCTTGACACCACGCTCGACAGCCCCCTGACGCCCATCACGCCCCTTGCCACCCTGCACTGACTGCAGATTTGCCTTTTCCAACCCGATTAATGCCATCAGATTGCGCACCGCATGCTCGTCCAGTTCTTCCCAGCGTCCGCGCTTGAGGCTACTCGGCAGCGTCAATGCGCCATACCGGGTACGAATCAGGCGCGACACCGTCAAACCGACCGACTCAAACATGCGGCGCACTTCACGGTTGCGCCCCTCGTTGATGACCACCCGATACCAACGATTGACGCCCTCGCCGCCACCGTCAGCGATCTTGGAAAACTGCGCAACACCATCTTCCAGCTCAATGCCAGCGAGCAACTTCTGACGCATTCCTTCTTCCAGCTCGCCCAGCGTTCGTACCGCATATTCGCGCTCAATGCCGTAGCGTGGGTGCATCAAGCGGTTCGCCAAATCGCCTGATGTAGTAAATAGCAGCAGGCCTTCAGTGTTGAAATCAAGCCGTCCGACGGCCAACCATTTGCCAGCCTTGATGCCAGGAAGATGTTCAAATACGGAAGGACGCCCTTCCGGATCATTCGTACTAACAATTTCACCGGCCGGTTTGTGATATACCAACACGCGCGGAGGACGCTTGCTAATCTTGCGCTGAATCAACTTGCCATTGATGCGTACCTGATCAGTCGGCAGGATGCGCTGACCGATATGAGCCGGCTCACCATTGACTGACACACGCCCCGCAATGATCAACTCCTCCATGTCGCGGCGCGAACCAAGACCAGCCTCGGCCAGCACCTTGTGCAGCTTGGGTGCATCATCTTCTGCGGTCAAGTCGCGGCGCATGTTTTTCGGCTGCGCCGCACGGCCGCCACGCACCTCATCAGTAGCCACGCGGTCAAATGCACCCGAGGTAACAAATGAAAAAATATCACCCGCTTCGCCGCCTTTGTCACGCACCTGCTGACCCTTACTATTTGGCTGTTTGCCGCGCCCATTTT
>DASVLY010000167.1:0-4360 GCA_036384635.1 Noviherbaspirillum sp.
GCTGCCGTTGATTTCTCGAGTGGGCCTCCAGGGCCTTCCTGTTCTCGGCTGAATCGGCGGCAGAATGAATCTTTGTTGCGTCGCTACGCGTGAGGCGGCCATCGGACGTATTTTGGCCGTGCTGTGAAGAGCTCGCTGGATTGCATAAATTGATGCACTTCGAGTACATATTTCGCAACATGCCGATTCTCCTCTTTCTTCCATTATGGATAAGTGGAATTCAGTTATGAGTGCAATTTAGTTCGATGTAAGTTCCTTCAGATATCGGGATCAGTGCGTCAAAAAGCGGTATGGCTGCATCGGCGATGCGGTCCAGGCTTTGTTCGCGCAATTGCGCCAGATCGACAGGAGCCGCATCGACGAGACCGGCCCAGCGCAGCAACGCTGCAAAAGCCTGCGGCGTATCGAACAAACCATGCAGATAAGTTCCGAGGATCAGATCGTCCGCCGAACGTGCGCCTTCGGGACGGTCGCCGATATAAAACGTGGGATGTTCCAGAGCAGCGCCATGTGAGCGGCCCATGTGAATCTCGTAGCCTGCAACCGATGCATCGGCAAACGCGCAGCGGCCTTCGACTTGCGCCAGCCGTTTTTCCCGCGCCAGTTCGGTGTCGATGTCGAGCAGGCCAAGCCCTTGCGATACGCCGGGTGCGCCTTCGATTCCGTGCGGATCGGCGATGCTTCTGCCCAGCATCTGATAACCGCCGCATACGCCGATCACCTTGCCGCCATAGCGCAAATGTTTATTCAATGCTTCTTTCCAGCCCTGTTCGAGCAGCCACGCCAGATCGGCGCGCGTGTTTTTACTGCCGGGCAGGATGATGAGGTCTGCCGCCGGAATCGCCTGTCCCGGCCCGATGAAGCGTAAATCGATATCGGGATGCGCGCGCAATGCATCGAAATCGGTATGGTTGCTGATGCGCGGCAGCACCGGCACGATCACGCGAAAACTTCCGTGCGTGTTCTGCGCCGGCTGGATCGCATCTTCCGCATCCAGGAATAACCCGTGCAGATAAGGCAACACTGCCAGCACCGGCTTGCCGGTTTGCTGTTCCAGCCATTCCAGCCCCGGCTCCAATAAGCTGATGTCGCCGCGAAAGCGGTTGATCACGAAGCCGATGATGCGCTTGCGCTCGCTCTCGGACAGGCAGGCCAGTGTGCCGACGATGTGCGCGAAAACCCCGCCGCGGTCGATGTCCGCCACCAGGATGACCGGGCAATCGACCGCCTCGGCAAATCCCATGTTGGCGATGTCGCGGTCGCGCAGGTTGATTTCGGCAGGGCTGCCCGCCCCTTCGACGATCACGGCATCATAAGCATCGGTCAGCCGCCGGTATGACTCCAGCACTGCCTGCATCGCCGTCGTTTTGTATTGATGGTAGTCGCGTGCATTCATGTCGGCGCGCACCTTGCCGTGGATGATGACCTGCGCGCCGGTATCGCTGGAAGGCTTCAACAGCACCGGATTCATGTCGGTATGCGGCGGCAAACCTGCTGCCTGTGCCTGCAACGCCTGCGCACGCCCGATTTCGCCGCCGTCAATGGTGACCGCGCTGTTCAACGCCATGTTCTGCGGCTTGAACGGCGCGACTTTCACGCCCTGCCGCGCCAGCAGGCGGCACAGCGCGGCGACGACCGTGCTCTTGCCGGCGTCCGATGTCGTGCCCTGCACCATCAGGGTGGAATAAGGAAAGTTCATGCGTTGTTCCGTTCCTGCCAGCGTGCGATCAATGCCGTCATCTGTCGCAAGCCTTCGGTGATGGCGGACGGGCCGGGAGACAGGATGTCGGCGGATTTGATTTCGGCGACCATGCCGCTTTGCACTGCCGGGATCGCATCCCAGCCGGGACGGGCGCGCAGCGTATCGGGCTGGAATTTCTTGCCGCACCATGAGCCGATGACGATATCGGGCGCGCGGCGCACGACTTCCATCGGATCGGCGATGATGCGCTCTTTCGCACTGCCATGTCCGGCCAGTTCCGCGAACACATCGTCGCCGCCGGCGATCCGGATCAGTTCCGACACCCAGCCGATGCCGCTGATCAGAGGGTCGTTCCATTCTTCAAAATACACCTTGGGGCGGATTGTCCATTGCGCCGCATGCGTGCGCGCCGCATCGAGCTGCGCCTGCAGCCCGGCGATCAGGCGCTGCCCTGCTTCCTGCCGGTTCACCAAGGCGGCCAGCGTTTCTATCATGCGCAGGATGCCGGCCACGTCGCGCTGGTTGAACAAATGCACTTCAACTCCTGCCGCAGCAAGGTCGCGGCAGATGTCCGCCTGCAGATTGGAAAAACCGATCACGAGGTCAGGCTTGACGGCGAGGATGCGTTCGATGCGCGAAGAGGAAAAGCCGCTGATCTTCGGTTTTTCCCGCCGCGCCCGTGCGGGACGGGTGGTGAAGCCGGAGATGCCGGCGATGGCGTCTTCCGCACCGAGTGCATACAGCGTTTCCACTGCTTCGGTGGACAGGCAGGCAATGCGTTGGTAAGTCATGGATGATCCTCTCTATGGCGGCGCGCCTGTTCCAGTTTCTCGCATAGGGCAGCAGCACCGGCAATGATGCGCGGCCCCGGACGGTTGAGCAGATCGGAATCCAGCGAAAACAAATTATCGCGGCGCACCGCCAACAGCGTCGGATACTGCTTCCAGATCTCGACGCCTGCCGGCGTCTGGTCGCGCATGTCGCCGCTGACTACCGCTTCCGGGTTTTCCTGCAGCACGGCTTCGATACCGATCTGAGGTGCGGCCACCGGCAGCTTGGCGAAGATGTTTTCCCCGCCGCATACGCGGATCGCGTCGCTCACGATATGTTGCTTGTTGAGCGTATACAGCGGACGGTCCCACACCTGGTAAAACACGCGCACCACGGGCCGGTTGCGGTAGCGTGCGTTCAGGCTGCCCAGTTGCCGGCGCTGCTCCGCCGCGCTTTGCTGCGCCTTTTGCCCGGTACCCAGCAAGCGGCCCAGGCGCTCCAGCGTATCCGGGATGTCGTCGAGCCTGTGCGGTTCGCTGTAGAACAGCGGGATGCCGAGCTGGCGTAACTGCTCCAGTTGGCGCGATGAAGCATTGTGCCGCCAGACCACCAGCAAATCCGGTTTCAACGCCACCAGGCGTTCGATGTCGACCTGGCGGTTGTCGCCGAGGCGCGGGATGGCGCGTGCGGCAGCCGGGTAATCGCTGTAGCTGACGGTGCCGACGATGCGCTCGCCGCCGCCGGCGGCAAACAGCAGTTCGGTGACGTGCGGCGCCAGCGATACCACGCGCTGCGCCGGGCGCTGCAAAACGACCGTATCGCCGGCATCGTCGCGCACGCTGATGGCGGCTGACGCATGTGCAGCAATCGAGCATGCAAGCAGGAATAAACGAAGCCTCATGCTTTTTTCTCCAGCGCGAACCAGTCGTCCAGCGCCTGCCGCAAGCGCCGCCAGCCCGCTTCATCCGGCGGCAATCCAAGCCGTATGCCGCGCGCCTTCTGTGCAAACAACCGAACCCAGATCGCGCGTTGCGCCATGTGCTGCAGGAATGCTTCCGCCTGCGGTTCCGGCCACCATTGAAACAGCGCGCTGCCGGCGGCATCAATGCCATAGCCGGCCAACAGCCGGTGCAGGGCCGATCCTTCGCTCAACAGGCGGGCGCGCGCTGCCTTCTGCCATGCGCGGTCGCGCAACGCAACGCATCCGATCTCTTGTGCCGCAACGCTGACCGACCACGGACCGATTGCCTCCTCCAGCTCCGCCAGCAACTTGCCGTGAGCGGCGACGAAACCGAGCCGCAATCCCGCCAGCCCAAAGAACTTGCCAACCGAACGCAGCACGATCAGGCCGTCACGCTGCGTCATGTGCGCCACGCTCGCATGCGGCGTGGTGTCGGCAAATGCTTCATCGACGATCAGCCAGCCGTTGCGCTGCGCCAGGCAATCCGCCCAGCGCAGCAGCACCTCCGGCTCCAGAGTAGCGCCGGTCGGATTGTTCGGATTGCAGACCACCAGCACGTCGCAACCGTGCAGCGACTGCTCCAGCTCCTCGTAACGCACTTCATGCACCGCGTGGCCGGCCTGCATCCAGCGATGTGCGTGTTCCGCATACGAAGGCGCAGCCACCACGACCCGCGATTTCGGACGCAGACGTGGCAGCGCCTGGATGGCCGCCTGCGTTCCGGCCACCGGCAGCATGCGCGGCGCACGGTAATAGGTCTGGGCGGCTGCAATCAGAGCCGGACAAGCGGGCGGCAGACGGTGCCAGATATCGGCTGCCAAGGCAGGCGCCGGGTACGGCTGCGGGTTGATGCCGGTCGAGAGGTCAATCCATTCTTCGCGCGGCCTGCCAAAGCGTGCGATGGCGTCGTGCAGATTACCGCCGTG
>DASVLY010000168.1:0-2941 GCA_036384635.1 Noviherbaspirillum sp.
AGTTGCAAAAGTGAAAAGGCGCGCGGCAGCAGCAAAACGAACGGTGGAGATTTTGGAAACTGAGCAGCCTTCACCCGAGAGTCTCGCCACTATTAAAGAGCGCGCTCGCAAACTGGAGAGCCAACTCAAGCGTCGTAAATAAACTGGTCCAGGGGGGATAAACCTGGCTCGGCGCGTTCAGCCGCGCCTGCGCCCGCTCACCAGGTTTCAATTAAAGCAATTTCAATTTCTGTCGGCCTCCTCCATGGAACTAAGTAACCTGGATTGTTACTCATGTTCAACACACAAATTTCGATACCTGCGTAAAGCACATTCGCGTGTTCTGTCTTCGCGTCGGTATCCCGGACAAAGGAACCAGGAGGAGCATTCAAATGAAAATCCGCACTTTGCTTGAGCGTCTCGGAATAGTGAAACCCTTACCCCCGCGTCCTGTGATTCGCTTTGCCTCTATTATCGGCAACTTCTCCATAAGCAAGGCAACTATCGTCAAGGAAGCGAAGGACTTGACTATCCGACCGAACTGGATGAAGGCGCAACTTGAGTCCGGCAATAAACCGATAGCCAACTGCCCGGGTATGTGGGATTACTATCAATGCGGCTTCGTTATTCCTGCGCACTGCGATATTCACATCAAAGCGAACAGTGAAGGCATTAATATCACTTTGAGTGGGTTGCGTAGTATGGATGAGCAGGATTTAGCCAGGATGATGCCTTCCAAATTCGATTACACGATGGTGGCCGGAAATGCGCCAATCCAGGAAGGCGTGGAAAAATCAGTTGAGAAGCTTCCGCTGCCTTGGGGCGTTTTTCTGGAAGAGGGGTGGTCGGCCTATGTGATTCCTGCCATCATGCATTCAAGCTTTTTGGATAAGATTCATGTCTATCCTGGCTTGGTCGATTACGACAATATCTCGACGTGCAATCTTATTTTCTCTGTCCTGAAAGAATGCGACTTCACTATTTATGCAGGTGAACCGTTGCTGCATGTCATTCCGTTCAGGCGAGAAGAGGTCATCGCGAGTTGTGGACGGGCGACACAAGAAGAACTGGATAAGCACCGATATAGGTTCACTTCACGCAAGAAGGGGGCCTATCGAACATTTCTACATCAGAAGAAAGTATTCAAGATAGGTTGTCCATTCCATTCAGCCAGTAAAAGCGGACAAGATCAGGAACAAACCGATCAGGGCAAACTTTCCAAAGCGTTCTGATTCTTTATCGATGCGTATGGTCCCCCGCTGTCAGTCAGCGTCAACGGAGCCAGGGCCTGTCATCAATGAGTTTGGGAGTGCATACGGCCCGTTCGCACTCCCAAACTCATTGATGACAGGCCCTAATGGCTCGCGCAGTGCTTATCAAGCACCCGGCGCCATCGGCTCCGGCGCGCCGGCGATGACAATCATCACCACTCTTTCTGCACTTTCAGTGCGCCTGAAAATTCAAAAGAAGCTGACTACTGGCGGCGCTGCGCAACCGCCGCTTCCTCACAGGCTTTCTGCGCCTTCACGATCTCCATCGATTCCTCGAAGGTCGGAATGGAAACCGGATCGCTGGCCGGGAAGGTCTCCTCGATTGCCTCATCCAGCAATGCCTGCGCGCGTTCCTCCAAATCGTCGGAGTTGAGCTTTTGCTCGATGACGTCTTGCGATGCGGCATCTTCGGGCGCAAGATCTTTCGGCGTGACGGAAGACGAATGAATGCCAGGAGAACTGGTCGACGGAACCTGTTGCCCCGGATTATCTTTCTCGCTCTCTCTCTTCAAGTTCGACATCGCATACCCCTTTTAGGTCGGTTCTTGCGTGGGATGCCATAGCGCAGAATAAGTTTCCTGAAAAAAGACATCCGTGCTCGTTCCTTAGCAGCCGTGTTCTACAATGATTTTTTCCATGCGAATAGAAACATCATGCCGAACACTGCGCTGCCGCCCTTGCGATGCCTGTCCTTGCTGCGGCCGGCGCTCGGCATTCTCGCTTGTATCCTGTTCACATACGACAGCGCGGCACTGGCACAGAATGCGCCGACCGCCGATGTGAATGCAATCGGCAAGCGCGTCGCCCCCTGCATGAGCTGCCACGGCAAGGAAGGAAAAGCGGCGAGCGACGGCTATTACCCGCGCATCGCCGGCAAGCCGGCCGGCTACCTGTACAACCAGTTGCTTAATTTCCGTGAAGGTCGCCGCCGACAATATCCGTTGATGATCTACATGGTGCAACATCTGTCGAATGCCTACCTCAAAGAAATAGCAGCCTACTTTGCCGCCCAGCATCCGCCTTATCCGCCGCCCCAAGTGCTGAATGTGTCCAGGGAAACGCTGGAGCGGGGACGCCAGCTCACCGTTCATGGCGATGCGGCGCGCGGAATTCCGCCCTGCGTTGCCTGCCACGGCACGACGCTGACCGGCGTGGCGTCCTTCATTCCCGGCCTGCTCGGCATTCCGCACGATTACATCAATGCACAGTTCGGCGCCTGGCGTCAGGGCGTGCGGCGTGCGCTTGCGCCGGATTGCATGGCGAAGATCGCGCAGCAGTTGAGCATCGAGGAAATCAATGCAGTATCCGCCTGGCTGGCGTCGCAGCCGGTGCCGGACGATGCCATGCCCGCCCCATCCCTTCCCGCGCCGCTGCCGCTTGCCTGCGGTGGTGTTACCCCCGCGAGGTGAAGGATGAAACGCGCCCTCATCGCCATTCTCGCCGTGCTGTTTGGTGCGCTTCTGGTCATGCTGTATTACGGCTTGCGCGAAGATGCGGGCCCCTCGGCCACGCCTGCAGCAGCCGGCGCGGAACTGGCGGCAAAAGGCGAATACCTGGTGCGCGCCGGCGACTGCATGGCTTGCCACACCATGCGCGGCGGAGTGCCCTATGCGGGCGGGCGCGCGATCAGAACGCCCTTCGGCACAATCTACGCATCCAACATCACGCCGGACAAGGAAACCGGCATCGGC
>DASVLY010000169.1:0-3999 GCA_036384635.1 Noviherbaspirillum sp.
CAGCATCAGCATAGTCAACACCGACAAATTCTCGTTGAAATTTTGCACTGCAATGGAGTGTCCGGCACTCATCAGCACGTAACCTCGGTGCTGTAGCAGCGCGTTCATTGGCACCACGAAGTAGCCCGACAGCGCACCAACCAGAATCAGCAGCGGATATGCGAGCGATACACTGTGCACCAGCGTCATCATCACCACTAAAAGGCCCATCGCGACCCCTAGGGGCATGACGGAAAGCGATTTTTTCAACGGCACGAAGCGGGCCGCGCCGGCGGCGCCGATGGCAACGCCGACCGCGAAAATCCCTTGCAGCACTGCCGCTTGATCCAGCGGCATGTGCAGCGACTTTTCCGCCCATTTCAATACGATGAACTGCAGCGTGGCGCCGGCACCCCAGAACAGCGTGGTGACCGCAAGCGAAATCTGACCGAGCTTGTCTTTCCACAGTGTGGTGAAGCAATTTGAAAAATCGACAATCAGCTTGACCGGATTGCGTTCCTGATGCGGGTAGTGTGCCCCGGTGTCGGGGATTCTGATGTTGAACAGCATGGCAATGAAATATATGGCCATGATGACCGACAGTGCCGCCTCGGACGAAGTGTTGATGAAATCGACGACCGGGAAATCGATGCTCAGAAGCACGGAAGAAACTGTAGGATTCACCAACGCACCGCCCATTACGGTGCCAAGTATGATCGAAAGTACGGTCAGTCCCTCGATCCAGCCGTTTGCTGCCACCAGTTTTTCGGGAGGCAACAATTCGGTCAGTATTCCGTATTTCGCCGGCGAATAGGCGGCTGCACCAAAGCCGACGATGCCGTACGCGATCAGAGGATGTATGCCAAAGAACATGATGCTGCATCCGACGATCTTGATCAGGTTGGTAATCAACATTACCCGTCCCTTGGGCAAGGAGTCGGCAAATGCGCCGACGAAAGGAGCGAGCAACGCATAGGAAAGCACGAAGAACTGTTTGAGCATCGGCGTCATCCATGCCGGCGCTTTCATTGACATCAACAATGCGATGGCTGCAATCAAGAGTGCGTTATCCGCAAGCGACGAAAAAAATTGCGCCGCCATGATGGTGTAAAAACCGCGATTCATCCGCATGTTGAAATTGTGACAGTCTCCAATTCTCCGGCAGACTTTATACCATGAAATGGTAGTGCCCATTGGATTTGATGGAGACGAGTCCGGTAAAATGGAAGCAGAATTATCCATTACCCCAGTTTCATGCCGAGACCGTTAGTCGTCACCATTCATATAGCTGCATTGCAGCACAACCTCGCTGCAGCAAAAAAATTCGCTCCCGCATCGAAAACCTGGGCTGTTGTCAAAGCCAATGCCTATGGGCATGGATTGGCGCGTGGCATGCGCGGATTTGCCGCCGCCGACGGTTTGGCGCTGATCGAAGTAGACGGCGCGGTACGCTTGCGTGAAATGGGGTGGCAAAAACCCATTCTGTTACTTGAGGGTTTCTTTGCGCCAGCCGATCTGCCTGCACTCGCCGTATATGGAGTACAGGCAGCGGTGCATTGTGTCGAACAGATCGAGATGCTCGAAAAATCGGCTTTGCGAGCGCAGCTTGATATTCATTTGAAAATGAATAGCGGCATGAACCGGCTCGGCTTCACTCCCGATACATATCGTGCTGCATACGAGCGTTTACGCGCGATTCCGGCAGTGCGCAACATCGCCCTGATGACGCATTTCGCCAACGCAGACGATGCGAGCAATGCCGGCATGCCGCTGGCTGAACAGATCGAGCGTTTTCAGCAAGCATGCGAAGGCTTGGCCGGTGAGCGTAGCCTCGCGAATTCGGCGGCGGTGCTGAACCACCCGGAAACCGCCGCCGATTGGATACGGCCCGGCATCATGCTGTACGGTGGCACGCCGGACGGCATCAGTGCGCAAGCATACGGCTTGTTGCCGGCGATGACCTTGAGCAGCGAAATCATCGGGGTGCAAAACATAGGGCCGGGCGAGACGGTGGGATACGGCAGCCGTTTCATTGCAGACCGTCGGATGAAGATCGGTGTAGTCGCTTGCGGCTATGCTGACGGCTATCCGCGCCACGCGCCGAACGGAACACCGGTGCTGGTCGATGGCATGAAAACCGGCATCGTGGGCCGGGTGTCGATGGACATGATCACTGTCGACTTGAGCGCCATCCCGCACGCACATGTCGGTAGCCGGGTCACGCTGTGGGGAGAGGGGCTACCTGTCGATGAAGTTGCCAAGGTGGCTGGTACCATCGGTTACGAATTGATATGCGCGCTGGCGCCGCGAGTCCGGGTAGTCGAACAATCTTGAGCGCATTTTCAATGGCTAAGCAGAAAACCAATTTCACATGCACCGAATGCGGGGGCGTCGCCAGCAAGTGGGCTGGGCAGTGTCCATCCTGCGGACAGTGGAATACTCTGGTGGAAACCGTTGTCGAAACGGCGGGCAACCGTTTCTCCGGACAATACCAAGGTCTCGCCCAGACTTCGCCGGTACTGAGTCTTGCGGATATCGAAGCGATCGACGTGCCGCGTTTTAGCACCGGGATCGAGGAGTTTGACCGCGTGCTGGGGGGGGGGCTTGTGTCAGGTGGTGTGGTGCTGATCGGCGGCGATCCTGGCATCGGCAAATCGACCTTGCTGCTGCAGGCGCTGGCCAACATGTCGCGCGTGAAAAAGGCGCTGTATGTAAGCGGCGAGGAATCAGGCGCACAAATTGCGCTGCGGGCAAAGCGTCTGGCAATTGATGCGAAGGAATTGCAGCTGCAGGCCGAGATCCAGCTCGAAAAAATCCTGAATACGCTTGCTGAGCACAAGCCGCAGGTCGCGGTGATCGACTCGATCCAGACCATTTATTCCGATGCGCTGACCTCGGCGCCAGGGTCGGTAGCACAAGTACGCGAATGCGCGGCGCAGCTCACGCGCGTGGCGAAGCAGTCCGGCATTACCATCATCATGGTCGGCCATGTCACCAAGGAAGGCGCGCTGGCCGGCCCGCGCGTGCTGGAGCATATCGTTGATACCGTACTGTACTTCGAGGGCGATACGCATTCGAGTTTCCGCCTGGTGCGCGCGTTCAAGAACCGTTTCGGCGCAGTCAACGAACTGGGTGTATTCGCGATGACGGAACGGGGCCTGAAGGGTGTATCCAATCCTTCGGCGCTGTTCTTGTCGCAGCACGGTAACCAGGTGCCGGGTTCCTGCGTGATGGTGACGCAGGAAGGCACGCGGCCGTTACTGGTCGAAATCCAGGCACTGGTCGACACTTCACATGTACCGAACGCGCGCCGGCTGTCAGTCGGACTGGAACAGAACCGTCTGGCGATGCTGCTGGCGGTGCTGCACCGGCATGCGGCGATTGCAGCATTCGATCAGGATGTGTTCATCAACGCGGTCGGCGGCGTGAAAATCGCCGAACCGGCAGCTGATCTGGCGGTGTTGCTGGCAATTCATTCGTCAATGCGTAACAAACCCTTGCCGCGTGGACTGGTGGTATTCGGTGAAGTCGGGCTGGCCGGCGAAATCCGTCCGGCACCGCGCGGGCAGGAACGTTTGCGCGAGGCTGCGAAGCTCGGCTTTTCGATTGCGCTGATTCCGAAGGCCAATGCGCCGAAACAAAAAATCGAAGGGCTCAACGTGATCGCGGTTGAGCGCATCGACGAAGCATTGAACAGGGTGCGGGACGCGGAGTAGAAAGAAAGTCCGTCAGGATGCCGGCAATAGACTCAATGCTGCCTGCACACCGCTTCTTGCCGCTGCTTCTAGTGTGGCTGGATATTCGCCTGCGGTATAGTCGCCGGCAATAACGAGGTTTTCGCAGCCGGTGAGGACGGTGGGACGGAGCAGTGCTGGCGTGCAGGAGAAGGTGGCGCGCTTTTCTGAAATGACTTTGGTCCACAGTGGAGCTGTCAATATCGGCTGTCGGAATACTGCTGCCAACTGCGCGGCAATTGCGCTCGTTAGCGTTTCGTGGCCGAGTGCGATTACGTCGCTTGAA
>DASVLY010000170.1:0-5662 GCA_036384635.1 Noviherbaspirillum sp.
TGCTGAAATAAACGCCATGCGGAGAACGGCCGACCGGAATCATCTTGATCACCTTTTTCGAGGCCACATCAATCACCGCGACCTTCTTCACCCAGCGCAGCGTCGCCCACAAGTATTTGCCGTCGTCGGTCAGTTCCATACAATCGGGCCCGCCGGGAACATTGATGGTGCCAACGTTTTCCAGCGTTTTCTGGTCGATGATGTTAATGGTGTTCGACACGCGGTTCGACACGAACACATGGCGTTTGTCGCCCATTGCGCGGAAGTTGTGCGTGCCTTCGCCTGCCTTGATTTTCTTGACTGTTTTTTGCGCTCTCCAGTCGATCACCTCGACATAGTCGCTGCCCATGATACCGACCAGCAGGTATTTGTCGTCGGGAGTCATCGTAATTCCGGCAGGAAGTTTACCGACCGGCATAGTCCATTTGACCTGCTGCGTGGCGAGATCGATCGCACTGATCTGATCGCTGCCCTGCTGCGTAATGAATACCATCTTGCTGTCGGCGCTGAACGCCATGTGGCTGGGCAGCTTGGCCAGCGGCAAACGCTTGGCGAGTTTCAAGTCTTTACCGTCGTACCTGTAAATATCGACATGATCCAGTCGCAATGCATTCGACACGAACCATTTCTGGTCCGGTGAAAAGCCGATCTGGTATGGATCGGTGACGTCCTTGATGCGGCCCTGAAGCAGCCCGGTTTTCGGGTCGAGCAGGAAAAGTTCGTTACCCATTGCGCTGGCAACGATCAACGACTTGTTGTCCGGCGTCGCCATCAAATGGTGCGGCTCCTTGCCGACCTGGATGGAGCCGATTTCCTTATAAGTCGTTTGATCGAGCAGCGTGACGCTCGCATCACGCGAGTTGAGCACCACGACGACGCTCGCATGCGCTGCGACACCCGCCAGCAAAAATGGCAACGCAGAAAAAAACGAACCTAAACGACAAAGCATGAATACCACTTGGATGAAATGTAGCGAAGGTCTTATTTTACCGTGCAGAAACTGCAGCAATGCAGCAAAATCTGCGCCAATCTTTGTTCGCCGGCTGCGGATTTTTTCTCTATCAAATCGACATCGGCGGCAATAAAATTTCCAAACAGTCACCCCCTAAAAAAACGGCATGCTGTTTGCGGCGTTAATACATGCAAACTTAACGGCAGGAACACCTATATCGTTGACAGCACGGTCATCGCGCCCTGCTACAATTCCCTTCTTAACAACCGGATAACAAAGGAACCTCATGTCCACCATTACCACCGCCTCCGGGCTCCAATACGAAGATGTTACACTCGGCTCCGGCGATGAAGCCCGCGCTGGCGCACATGTCACCGTCCATTACACCGGCTGGCTGCAAAACCAGGACGGCAGCGCAGGCCGAAAGTTCGATTCCAGCAAGGATCGCAACGAGCCGTTCGATTTCCCGCTTGGCGCAGGTCATGTCATCAAAGGCTGGGATGAAGGCGTGCAAGGGATGAAAGTCGGCGGCGTGCGCAAGCTGATCATCCCGTCGTCGCTCGGCTACGGCGCGCGCGGCGCCGGCGGCGTGATTCCACCGAATGCGACATTGATTTTTGAAGTGGAACTATTGGGCGTTTAATTATTCTGAAGCAAGAGTCTGTTCCAGGGGGATTACCAGGACGCACCTGCTCGCGTCCTGAGTTCTTGTGCGCCCCGCATCGGGGCGCACAGCTGGTACGGCTGCATGACAAAAATTATCCATGCGATTGCACCGTGCAGTCGGCCACCGGAGTCTGCTTCATGTCTTTTCAAAAAACCTTCGCTGCAAGCGTCTGCGTGGCGATTCTGCTGTCCACCAGCGGCTGCACCGTTATTTCCGTCGCCTCGACTGCGGTATCCGTTGCGGGTACCGCAGTCAACGTTGGTGTCGCCGCCGGCTCAGCTGCGGTAGGAGTCGCCACGACAGTTACCAAGGGTGCCGTCAGTATAGGCAGTGCAGTGGTCAATGAGGTGACAGATTAAGCATTCATCGCAACTCAATGAAAGAAGATGAGAGTGATCAGTATAAAGAGCGGGATCAGGACTGCGCAAGACCAGCCCATATAACCGAAAAAGCTTGGCATCTTGATTCCGCGTTCTTCGGCGATCGCTTTCACCATCATGTTCGGCGCGTTGCCGATATAGCTGTTGGCACCCATGAACACCGCACCGCAAGAGATCGCGGCCAGCGTTCCAGCCAGCTTTGTCATCAGCACCCCGGGTTCACCGCCGGCAGTGTTAAAGAACACCAAGTAGGTTGGCGCATTATCCAGGAATGACGACAGGAGGCCGGCAGCCCAAAAATACATTGCATTGATCGGCTGGCCGCTGCTGTCTGTAACCGCTCGAATCACCGGTGCAAACGCACCCGATTCACCCGCGCGCAGCATCGCAATGACCGGAATGATCGTGACGAAAATGCTCGCAAACAGCTTTGCCACTTCCTGGATAGGCCCCCATGAAAAATCATTCCCTTGACGCGCCTCTTTCGGCGTGATTGCCAGTGAGATGAAAATCACGGCCACCAGCAGCGCATCGCGCACCAGATTCTGCAGCTCGATATGCATACCGAACAGCGGCACACTGACGCCGGGTTTCCACAAACCGCTTATCAATACCAGACCGACTATCACAGCCAGCAGCACGATGTTGGCCTTGCCCTCGAAGCTGATGCCTGAATCGGGCGTCGGGTCCAATTTCGCCGGCAACTCTTCTTCACGGTTGTGGTAGTAGTGCAGGTCAAGCAAGAAGAAAATTGCCAGCAAAGACGCGCACAAAAACAAAGTCTCGGGGAAAATATTTTTCATCGTCCAAAAGAAGTCGACGCCCTTCAAAAAGCCGAGAAACAGTGGCGGATCACCCAGTGGCGTCAGCGAACCGCCGGCATTTGCGACGAGAAAAATGAAGAATACGATGACATGCACCACGTGCTTGCGGTTGTCGTTTGCGCGGATCAAAGGACGAATCATCAACATCGCTGCGCCGGTCGTCCCCATGATGCTGGCCAAGAGCGTGCCAAGCGCGAGCAAACCGGTATTCAGTGCCGGGGTGGCATGCAGGTTGCCGCGCACACAAATGCCACCTGCAACGACGAACAGCGACGTGATCAGAATAATGAATGGAATGTATTCGGCAACGAGCGCATGGATGGCGCCATCGGCAGCCGTTCCGATGCCGAAAAATACGGCGCAGGGTAGCAGGAAGGCGATTGACCAGGCCAGCGCGATCTTGCCGAAATGATGATGCCAGACGACAGGTATCAGCAACGGACAGATGGCGATCGACAGCAGTAAGCCGGCAAACGGGATACCCCACGATGCGGACAAACGGCCGCCGTCCAACTCGGAGGCATAACACAATACGGGAAGCAGGCTAAACAACCCAATAACAAGTCTCGCGCGCAATTACTGTCTCCGTTATAAGAAATCGGCGGTCATTTTAGCTTGGATCGATCAGTGCAGTTCTTTTCAAATTTAGCTCTGCACGGGCTGTCTGAAATTGCAATGTGACCAAGAAACCCGTTGATATGCATCAATTAAAGCGAACGCAAACCCGTATAGCGTAACGTAACCAAAATCCGTTGTATTTGCTTATTCGTAATCTATATAACCCCGGTTTGTTAGAAGTACTAAATTGCCTTAAAATACAAGGCTTTGCAGCAGGTTGTCCGTACAGGTTGCACAAATGCTGCCCCCTGTCTCCTGGCCCGGCTTCAAATCAGCCCACATTCAGAAAATTTACAGATAGGACTGTTATGACCCACGTTGTGACCGAATCCTGCATCCGTTGCCGTTATACCGACTGCGTGGATGTTTGCCCGGTAGACTGCTTCCGGGAAGGCCCGAATTTCCTCGCGATTGACCCCGACGAGTGCATCGATTGCGCGGTCTGTGTAGCCGAATGCCCAGTCAATGCGATTTATGCGGAAGAGGACGTACCGGCCGACCAGCAGCAATTCATCAAGCTGAACGTCGAACTGGCACGCGCTTGGCCATCGATCACCAAGACCAAGGAGCCACTGCCGGATGCCGACGACTGGAAAGACGTGAAAGAAAAATTGCAGCACCTCGCCAAATAATCCCCATCCCCCCGCTGCCGCGTTGGACCGATCGCGCGCAGCGGAACAATAATAAAATCACAACAGATATTAGGCCTTTGCCCGTGGTCATGAAAGGCCATCCGTAACCGGATGGCAGCTTCGGTTCTTTTTGGAAATTTTGAAATGGAACAGGAACTCAATAGTCGTATGGAACCCAGCAACGGCCTGAATGCATTCACGCAAGCATCCGATACCGCAGCCGCTGCAGATAAAGGGCCGATTGAAGCCGATGCCGTGATCATCGGCGCAGGCCCGGTCGGGCTGTTTCAGGTCTTCGAATTGGGGCTCCTGGAAATCAAGGCGCATGTGATCGATTCTCTCGCGCATGTCGGTGGCCAGTGCGTCGAGCTGTATCCGGACAAGCCGATCTACGACATTCCCGCCGTGCCTGTTTGCACCGGCCAGGAACTGACCGATAACCTGCTCAAGCAGATCGAACCATTCGAGCCCACCTTCCATCTCGGCCAGGAAGTGACCGTGGTCGAAAAGCGCGCAGACGGCCGCTTTAATGTGGAAACCTCGACCGGCACCCGTTTCATTACCAAGACCATTTTCATCGCTGCCGGCGTCGGCTCATTCCAGCCGCGCACTTTGAAGGTCGACGGCATCGAAGCGTTCGAAGGCAAGCAGGTGTTCTACCGCGTCAAGGATCCGTCCCGTTTCCATGGCAAGAATCTGGTGATTTGCGGCGGCGGCGATTCCGCACTGGATTGGGCGCTGAATCTGGTCGGCAAGGCCGGGTCGATCGTGCTGCTGCACCGCCGCGAAGAATTCCGTGCCGCACCGGCTTCAGTAGCGAAGATGAAGGCGTTGTGCGACAACTATGAAATGCAATTCCTGGTCGGTCAGGTGACCGGTTTCGAAGCACAGGGCGATAAGCTGTCCGAGATCAAGGTGACCGGCAGCGATGGCGTCACGCGCCGCCTGCCGCTGGACGATCTGTTGGTGTTCTTCGGCCTGTCGCCGAAGCTGGGTCCGATCGCCGAATGGGGCTTGGATATCGAACGCAGGCAATTGAAAGTGGTCGATACCGAGAAGTTTGAAACGAATGTGCCGGGCATTTTCGCAGTGGGAGACATTAACACCTATCCGGGCAAGAAGAAGCTGATCCTGTCCGGTTTCCATGAAGCGGCATTGGCCGCGTTCGGCGCCGCGCCGTACATCTTCCCGGAGAAAAAAATCCACATGCAGTACACCACCACGTCGCCGAAGCTGCACAAGATCCTCGGCGTGGAAACTCCGGTGTTCGATTAAACAGGCTTTACTTCCGTTGCAAAGCACCCCGCACTTGAAAAGGTCCGGGGTGTTTTACTTTGCAAGGAATTTTGCCACCACTGCGGGCGTGATCACGCCTGAATACGCGGTCTTTTCGCCGTGCGCATTGAACCAATAACTACGCGGCATCTCGCCATGCCACTTGCTGTCGACCGCGTAGCGCAATTGCTCCGGCGGCGCAGCGCCGAATGCCCAGGCATTGCCAGCGATACCGACCGATGCGAGTTTCTTTTGCATCAATGCCGCCGCCTGCGCATCGCCAAGAGAATCGGTCGCCAACGTCACCACCTGCA
>DASVLY010000171.1:0-6837 GCA_036384635.1 Noviherbaspirillum sp.
TCTCTTCAACGAAGGCCTTGATCTTGTCGCCGAACTTGCGCAGCCGGGCGCCGTTGTCCATCAGGATCTTGCGGCCCAGCAAATCGAGCGACTGGATGGAGTTGGTGCCTTCATAAATCATGTTGATGCGGGCGTCGCGCACATACTGCTCCATGCCCCACTCGCGGATGTAGCCGTGGCCGCCGTACACTTGCAGGCACTCGGAAGTGGCAATCCAGCCGTTGTCGGTGAGGAATGCCTTGACGATCGGGGTCAGAAGCGCAACTTCGTCGGCCGCATCCTTGCGCACCTGCTCGTCCGGGTGATTGAGTTCGCGGTCGATCTGCAGCGCAACATAGGACGAAAATGCGCGGCCGCCTTCGGCATAGGCTTTGGCGGTCAGCAGCATGCGACGCACGTCCGGATGCACGATGATCGGGTCGGCTGCCTTGTCGGTCGCTTTCGGGCCGGTCAGACTGCGCGACTGCAGGCGGTCTTTCGCATAGACCAGCGCATTCTGGTACGCGACCTCGGTCAGACCGAGCGATTGCATGCCCACGCCCAGACGCGCTGCATTCATCATCACGAACATCGCATTCAAGCCCTTGTTCGGTTCGCCGATCATCCAGCCGGTTGCACCATCCATGTTCATCTGGCAGGTGACGTTGCCGTGGATACCCATCTTTTCTTCGATCGCACCGCAGAAGATGTTGTTGCGCTTGCCCGGTGTGCCGTCGGCATTCGGAATGTACTTCGGCACCAGGAACAGTGAAATGCCCTTGGTGCCGGACGGCGCGTCCGGCAGACGTGCCAGCACCAAGTGGATGATGTTGGACACCATTTCATGTTCGCCGGCGGAGATGAAGATCTTTCCGCCCGTGATCTTGTAGGAGCCGTCGGCTTGCGGTTCGGCTTTCGAGCGCAGCATGCCGAGGTCGGTGCCGCAATGCGGCTCGGTCAGGCACATGGTGCCGGTCCATTCGCCGGAAACCAGCTTCGGCAGGTACATCGCCTTCTGCTCCGGCGTGCCATGCGCATGCAGGCAATCGTAGGCGCCATGCGACAAACCGGGATACATGGTCCATGCCTGATTGGACGAGTTCAGCATTTCGTAGAACGAGTTGTTGACCACGATCGGCAAGCCCTGGCCGCCGAATTGCGGGTCGCACGCCAATGCAGGCCAGCCGGCTTCCACATACTTCCGATAGGCTTCGCTGAAACCGGCCGGCGTCTTGACGATATGGTTTTCCTTGTCCAGCCGGCAGCCTTCGCGGTCGCCCGCGTGGTTGAGCGGGAACAGCACTTCGGACGCAAACTTGCCGCCCTCTTCCAACACCTGGTTGACGATGTCCCTGTCAATTTCGGCGTGGGCCGGAAGCTGCTTGAACTCATCCTCCACCTTCAGCAGTTCGTGCAGCACGAATTGCATGTCACGCAACGGAGCGACGTATTGACCCATGGTTTTTCTCCTCACGACTGGATCGGTTAAGCTGACTTTTTCTCAGCTGATCTGGGATTCGTTTTTGCGGCCGTCTTTACTGTTTCGGAAGGCTGCGGATGGTAACTCTTGATCAAACGCTCAAATCCGGCTTCGGCCCGATTGACGCTGCCGGGCAACTTCAGGAAACGTGCATCGTGATGCAGGACCAGAATCAGGCCGTACATCTCGAAAACCATCTGGTCGGGATCGGTCTCTTCCGAGAGGTGGCCCATTTCGATAGCCTGGAGCACGCAGCGCCGCAAGGCGTTCTTCCATAGGCGCACCATGGCGGCGAGTTCTTCACGGATAGTACCGGGGCGGTCGTCATACTCAACCGCGCCGCTGATATAAATGCAGCCGGAGGCGATTTCGACCGACACGCGCCTGACCCAGCGCGCAAACATTGCCTGCAGACGGGGCAAGCCGCGCGCTTCCTTGATGCTGGGATAGAACACGTCCTGCTCGAAGTGGTGGTGATACAGTTTGACAACCTCAATCTGCAAATCTTCGCGCGAACCGAAATGCGCGAACACACCCGATTTGCTCATGTTCATCTTGTCGGCAAGCAGGCCAATGGTCAGCCCTTCCAGCCCGTCACGGCTGGCCAGATCGAGCGCCACATCCAGAATTGCAGCGCGGGTAAGCTCGCCTTTACGCATGAATTTGGTTGTCGTCTCTGTTGCCACGGCAGTGCCCCGTCAAGAAATTCAAACTCAGCACAAGAAAATTGAAGTGAACGACCGTACTATTATCCACGTCAGGATAAATGTCAAACGGGAATATCAAACGAAGGGCTTGAAGGGGGGGACTGCAGTTGTGCGAAGCAGCAAAGGCGGGGCAATTATCCTTTTCGGAAGGTATCAAAAAGCTTACGAATTCGACTTGTCCAACAGCCGTCTGTCGCGCTTGGTCGGGCGTCCTTTGATCGACTCTCCCGGCTCGCGGAAAAATTTCCTTTGTTCTGCGTTCTGTTGTCGCCGGGCGATGCTTTGTTCCGTTTCGGAATAGAGTGTTTGCGCGATTGTTGCGGAGCCGCGTTTGTCCGTCAGTCCCCTCACCAAGACTTCCCACTCGGTGGAGCCGTTGTCGATATCGAGCGTGTCGCCGATTTTCACACTGCGTGCAGGCTTGATCCGCTCGCCGTTCAGACGCACCTTGCCGCCATCCACAGCGTCGGTCGCCATTGAACGGGTCTTGAAAAATCGCGCAGCCCACAGCCACTTGTCGATGCGAACGGAATCGGTTGGAACGGACATGATCTGAATGCTTGAATGATTGAATGATTGACAGTATTTTATCTTCTGATCGTGCTTTTTCTAAGCGCTTGATACATCCTCAACGGGGACATAACATGAACTCCATGTTCGATTGCTTCACTGTGGAGGAAATCCATGGCTTTCAAAATCACAGAGACCGAACAAAGACGCCTCGACAAAGGCGCGCAGGAATTGGAGGATTTGCGCGGCAAGCTCGAAGAAGGCTTGCGGGTCTACAACAAGGCCGTCAAGGCCGCCTGGGACCAGTTGCAGCAGCTTGTTGATCCGTATGAGGACAAAGCCCGTCAACTGTATGCCATTCTTGAAGACATCAAAAGTACGGCTGAAGATGAGTTTGATGACAAGTCCGATGACTGGAAGGACAGTAATCTCGGAGAAGCGACTCAGGAATGGATAGATACAATTGACGAGGCGATGACAAGCCTCGAAGACCCGGTCAACCTCCCCGACATGGAAGAGCTTGACGCCGAATCCGTCCTGCTGGAAGACCTGAGCGAGATTATCAATACCCTTGATACTGAACCTCAAAAATAAACTCACCGCAAGAAAAACGGCATTGAGTCTGGTATTCCGTTGTGGGGCAGCAAGTCGCGAAAAGGCCTTCACGATGATGATACATGCGTGGATGGCAGCCATTATTTTTGGCTTCTATAGCGGCTTCGTGCCTTCGCCGATAGTCCATTCATTGACCACTATCTCCAACTTGGTGGGTCCGCAGTCTGGAGGATCTTTGCAACTTGGCTGCAATTCTGGATGCAAACCAATTTGTGAAGCCTGCAAGCATGCTTGGCGAAATTCGTCGTAATCATGCACGTCAAGTAAGAGGACGAAAAGCAGCGAGCGGATAAGACTGCTTCTGGGGTCAAACTATAACGTTTCGTGGAGGCTTGACGAATACCATCCACCCGACCTCGGTGCGCTGTATTCGTTTCAAATATCGCGGCGTAAAACCTGGTGCGTGGCTGCGGATCTGACGACGCTTTGAGCAGGAGCCGCCTGCCTTGGCTTAAGCCGCGTAACGCCGAACATCACCAGCGCCAGCCCCGCCAATTGCAACAACGACAGCGATTCCCCCAGCAGCAGCCACGCCGCAAGCACCGTCAGCACCGGACCCAGCGTGCCGACTGCCGCCGCCTGCCCTGCCCCCATGCGCTGGATCGCCAGCAACAGCCACCATATCGGCAGCACGGTCGAAAACACCGCCATCATCGCTGCATGCCCCCATACCGCAAGCGGAAGCGCTACCAACGCATGCGGCTGGCCGAATAACAGGAAATGCGCGAGCACCAGCACGCACGATGCGCTGCCTGCCAGACCGGCTAACCGCGTTGAACCGATGCGGCCAACCAGCTTGCCGGTGCCGAGGTAGTACAGTGCGTAGGTCACTGCGCTGGCAAATATCCAGGCTGCGCCGGTTGCCACTTGCGCACCCTGCCCGCTCTGCCGCAAGTCATGCGCAAATGCAATCGCCAAGCCGAGATAACAGATTGCCATCGCCTGCCATGCGCGCGTATCCGGCTTCTGCCGCGCACTCCATGCCTGCAGCAGCAGTACCAGCGTCGGATAGATGTACAGAATCAGACGCTCCAGGCCGACCGATATATAGCCGAGGCCGATGAAATCGAACAGGCTCGACAGGTAATAGCCGAGGCAACCGAGCATCGCGATGCGGCCGAGATCGCTCCGTGCGAGAGGCTTGCCGTCGCTGCTGCGATAAGTCAGCCACGCAAACAACGGCAGCGTGAATCCCATACGCAATGCCAGCAAGGTACTCGCATCGACCGGCGCGGCCGCATAGGCGAGCTTGACGAACACGGCTTTCATCGAAAAGCCGCAGGCCGAGAGCACTGCGTACAAGCGTCCGTCGCCGGACCAGCGTGCAATACGATTTCCGATTCTGTTGATCATGGCAGCTTGCGTGGAAGTTCAGACAAGCCTTATTTTGGCGCGCAGCAATGCGTTCTAAAATGCTTATTTTCTGTATTCATCCTTCGCGAAAGGCGAAACCTTGCATTTCGACCTCACCGATCTTCGACTGCTTGTTGCGATTGCCGAATCCGGCAGTTTAAGCCGCGCGGCAGCGCAGTTTCCGCTCGCGTTGTCGGCGGCCAGCAATCGCCTGCGCCAGCTCGAACAACGGCTGGAACTGCCGCTGTTTTCCCGTCACGCCGACGGCATGACGCCCACGCCCGCAGGCCGCATTGCGCTCGATCATGCGCGTCGTGTGTTAGCCGAGGCTGCGCAACTGGACACTGCGCTCGATGCACTGGCGGGGCGGCAGCGCGTGACGGTACGCCTGGCGGCGAACACGGTGGCCAACAGCACCTTCCTGCCACCGGCGCTGGGACCATTCCTGATCGATTATCCGGAAGTCGATCTACAGGTCGACGAGCGGCCGAGCCAGGACATTCTGCGCGCGCTGCAGGCGAACGAGATAGACATCGGCATCCTCGACGGCAACCTGCCGCTGGAGGGCATTGTGTCGCTGCCGTTCCGGCATGATCGGCTGGTGCTGTTCGTGCCGGCTGGCCATGCGCTTGCCGCGCGCGGCCACTGTCTCTTTCGCGATGCGCTGAATTATCCGTTTGTCGGCATGCCGGCCGGGCGCGCGATGCAGCGCTTTGTGGAAGAGATGGCGACGCTGTTGGGTAAGCCGCTGACGGTGCGCGTGCGCGCGCCGGGTTTTTTCACGATTGCGCAACTGGCGGCGCAAGGCGTGGGTATTGCTGTGTTGCCGGAAGCCGCAGCACAGCGGCATCGCGAATCGCTGGCCGCGGCGGTCGTCATGCTCGACGATGCGTGGGCAACGCGCGAGTTGCGGCTATGCGTGCGCGACCTCGACGGTTTGCCGGCGCAGGCACGCCAGTTAATTGCTTACCTGGTCAATGCAACTGCGACGGCCCCGCATCGCTGATGTCATCGACGCTGGCGCCGGCGGAAATCGCCTTGCCCAGAGTTGCCTCTTCAAACCAGCGCTGCACCCGCGCGAGGTGGGTACGTTCCTCGGTCAGCGCAACGTTGAAGTCGGTGATCATCGCCTGCTGGCCGTGATCTTCGGTCAATGCAATCAGCATTTCCCATCCAGCCTGATCGGCCAGTTCGGCAACCAGGATCGCGTGCAGCGATTGCGCAATCGTGGTGCGAGGATCGGTCACCGCCTGCATCAGACCCAGCGATTCGGTACCGGCAAGGTCGGCACAAGGCGTCTGCGAAGTCGGGTCGCAGCCGAGCGATTCGATGGCGTCGGCAATGATCGCGAAATGGCGCGCCTCGTCTTGCCTGATTTGCTGCAGGTCCGCCAGCGTCATGCTGGTCGAGCCATCCTGCATCGCCTCGAACTTGGTGATCAGCGCGTCGTACAGCCGCGTGCCGGTGCGCTCGAATGCCAGGCGTTCGCCCAGCTTGTCGATAAACACTTGCGGCTGATTGCCGGTCAACATCGCCATGCCCGTGGTAATCGCACCTTTGACGGTGCCGGGCAGCGGCACCGAGCCGAGCGGTTCGGCATCGACGATGTAACTGCTGCGCATGTCTGCCAGCGCGGTCTCGTCGCCCGGTGTGGCCGGCGTCATCGATGGCGGCATGCCGGACTGCATCGCGCTGGTATCGAACGGCGACATCTGCACGCCGGTGCGGTTCATGCCGATAGAGGTTTGCTCTTTCATGACTGCTCCTTATCCAATACGCTTATACGGCCACTGCCACCTTGCGGTTGAGTTCGGTGCCCGGCGTCCAGATGTAGCCGGCTGCAACCGTTTCGCTCGGTGAGCCCTCGGAATTGATGTAGGTGCGATAGTCGATCGACGCCGGGCTTTCCTGCGACTTGTCGACGAACTGGGTGCCGGCCGCGCGCAGACCGACCTCCTGCGCCAGCACCCGGCACACGAAGTCACGCTGGCTGGCGAACGGGATCGGTTCCGGCAAATCGCTAGGCAACAGTTCCGCCGGGTCGCGCTTCTCGTACTGCTTGAACAATTCGGCCACATGATGGAAATGGCCAAGCTCGTAATCGAGGAAACGCTCCCAGATGGCTTTAACGCGGGGATTGGTTTCCTGCTGCGCGCAACTGTAGTAGTTGTACACCTCGGTCGCTTCATGCAG
>DASVLY010000172.1:0-2043 GCA_036384635.1 Noviherbaspirillum sp.
CTGCCCGCCCGTTTCGGCGATCAGGGGGATCTCCTGCTTCTCGCTTGATGCGCGTTGTGCGAGCGTGCGATTGATCTGTTGTGCGACTTCGGTGGAGCCGGTAAAGATCACGCCGCGCACCCGGGCATCGGCAGTGAGCGCAGCGCCCACCGTTTCGCCGCGGCCCGGCAGCAATTGCAAGGCTCCGCGCGGGATGCCTGCCGCATGCAGCAATTGCACGGCACGATATGCGATCAACGGCGTTTGCTCCGCCGGCTTGGCGAGCACCACATTGCCCGCCGCCAGCGCCGCGCTGACTTCGCCGATGAAAATCGCAAGCGGAAAATTCCACGGGCTGATGCATACCACCGGCCCCAGCGCTTGCGCATTCGGCGCACTGCGCACTTGCGCTGCGTAATAGCGCAGGAAATCGGCTGCTTCGCGCACTTCGGCAATCGCGTTCGGCAGGGATTTTCCGGCTTCGCGTATGGCCAGCGCCATCAGTTCGAGGCGATGTTCTTCCAGGAGATCGGCGGCGCGCATGAGCATTCCGGCGCGCTGTGGCTGCGGCACGGCTTGCCATGCGGGTGCATGGGCTACGGCTGCGGCCAGCGCGTTTTCCACGTCATCGTTGCAGGCTTCGATCACCTGGCCGACGATATCGCGGCAATCGGCCGGATTGACTACCGCTTGCGGCGTACCGCTGATGACGGTGTCCGCTGCCAGCAGCGGCGCAGCGTGCCACCGGTGCGCGGCGAAGCGCCGGAACGCCGCTTCGATATCGCGCAGCACGTCTTCATTGCTCAGATCGACGCCGGCGGAATTTTTGCGTTCGCTGCCGAACAAATCGGCTGGCAATGCAATGTGAGGATGCGCTTCGCCCGCGAGCGTTGCGGCAGCGTCGAACGGGTCCGCAAGCAATGCCTCGACCGGTATGCTTTCATCGACAATCTGGTTCACGAACGACGAATTCGCGCCGTTTTCCAGCAACCGCCGCACCAGGTACGCCAGCAGGGTTTCGTGCGAACCGACCGGCGCGTAGATGCGGCACGGTTTGTTCAGATTGCCGCCGCCGACCACCTGGTCGTACAGCGTCTCACCCATCCCGTGCAGGCACTGGAATTCATAGCCGGTAATGCCGCGCTCCTGCGCCCATACATAGACGGCCGCCAGCGTGTATGCATTGTGCGTGGCGAATTGCGGGTAAATCACATTGGTCAGGCCAAGCAGTTTTTGCGCGCACACGAGATAAGACACATCGGTGTACACCTTGCGCGTATACACCGGATAGCCGGGCATGCCGTCGACTTGCGCGCGCTTGATTTCCGCATCCCAGTATGCGCCTTTCACCAGGCGCACCATGAATCTGCGCTTGCTGCGGCGCGCAAGATCGGCCAGATAATCGATCACGAACGGGCAACGCTTCTGGTATGCCTGCACCACGAAACCGATGCCGTCAAAGCCGGCCAGATCGGGGTCGAACGCCAGCGCCTCCATCATATCGAGCGACAGTTCGAGCCGGTCCGCTTCCTCCGCGTCGATGTTCAAGCCGATCCGGTATGTCTTCGCGAGCAGCAGCAGGTTCTTCAGGCGCGGCAGCAATTCCGTCATCACACGCTTGCGCTGTGCGCGCGCATAACGTGGATGCAGCGCCGACAATTTGACCGAGATGCCGGGGCCCTCCTGGATGCCGCGTCCGTTGGACGCGCGCCCGATGGCATGGATTGCGTTTTCATAGGCGGCGTAATATTTCGCTGCGTCTTCCTCCGTCAGTGCCGCTTCGCCCAGCATGTCGTACGAATAGCGGTAGCCGCGCGCCTCATTGTCGCGGCTGTTGGCAAGCGCTTCGGCGATCGTCTGTCCGGTGACGAACTGGTTGCCGAGCATGCGCATCGCCAGATCGACGCCTTTGCGGATCAGCGGCTCGCCTCCTTTGGCAATCAGCTTCGCAAGCGCCATGCCCAGACCCTGTTCGCTGCGCGTGGCAACGAGCTTGCCGGTGATGAGGAGGCCCCAGGTTGCCGCATTGACAAACAATGACGGCGATTCGCCCAGGTGGCGGCG
>DASVLY010000173.1:0-3211 GCA_036384635.1 Noviherbaspirillum sp.
CAGACCGCCTCGCCCGAATTTCACTACCTTGGGCCATAGATAGCGGCTCAAGGCACTAAAAAACAGTGTGACCAGCAGCGTAACGGCGATGATGCTCAGATCCGATAGCATCACATGCCGCTCAATGCTGGTCAGCACAACGTGCAGCAGCAGCGTGGCATACAGACAGAGCGAGGCCACGCGGAACAGTCCGCTGCCGGTGACGATTTCGGGAAGTTGAAAGGATCGAAATTTCATTGAGCCGCAACAAGTTTGACTTTCGATGCGGCGGGGGAACGTAGCGCAGTATTGACCTGCAGCCCGAGGATGGCTTTCGCGTCTTTAACTGCGGAAGAAGATAACGGGATGCCCAGACGGGTAAGTATTTTCATGTAAAGCAATGAGAAGTGCTGGCATTTACTTTGCAACATTTTAACATTTATGGATGTTGCATTGATAGCAATGAATTACTTTATGGGCTTGGTGTTAGCATAAATGCAATTTTGAATCTTAACATTTTTGGACGGCCAACGGTGTTTATTCTGATAATTGTCAGAAGAGAAAATCGGATTTCATGTAAAAAAACCGCCAGATCAACTGACGGTTTAAAAAACTGGGAAAACTGGAAGATATGTCTGGGATGATTGGACGGTTAATCCGCAGCGTAAATATCACTGTCCTTGGTTTCTTTCACAAACAGCATGCCAATGACGAACGTCATCAATGCAATCACAATCGGATACCACAAGCCATAGTAAATATCACCTTTTTGAGCCACAAGCGCGAACGAAATGGTAGGCAACAAACCACCGAACCAGCCGTTGCCGATATGATATGGCAGCGACATTGAAGTATAGCGGATGCGGGTCGGGAACAGTTCGACCAGCATGGCGGCAATCGGGCCATACACCATGGTTACGTAAATAACGAGGATGGTCAGCAGAACCAGTACCATGCCTTTGTTCATCTGATCCGGGGCGGCTTTGGCTGGATAGCCTGCGGCCTTGATCGATTCAGCAAGAGTTTTCTTGAAGTCAGCTTCTTTTTTCTTGCTATCGGCATCGAAGCTTAAACCGTTCGGCACCAGCTTGGCATTGAACGATTCGATTTCCTTGTCGCCAATCTTAATTTTTGTAACAGATCCCGCAGGCGCATCAACGGTGGAATAGTTCACCGAACTGGAGGCGAGATTCTGCTTGGCAATGTCGCAAGAGCTGGTGAATGCCTTCTGGCCGGTTGGATTAAACTGGAAAGAGCATTCGTTTGGATTGGCCACGACGACCACCGGCGCATTTTTCTGCGCGGCTTCCAGTGCCGGGTTCGCATAGTGTGTCAGCGCCTGGAAGATCGGGAAGTAGCTGAGCGCTGCGATCAGGCAGCCGCTCATGATGATCGGCTTGCGGCCGATCTTGTCGGACAGCGAACCGAACACGATGAAGAACGGGGTACCGATTACCAGCGATGCGGCGATCAGGAGATTGGCGGTCGGACCGTCGACTTTGAGCGTCTGTGTCAGGAAGAACAGCGCATAGAACTGGCCGGTATACCAGACCACTGCCTGGCCGGCGGTCAGGCCGATCAGCGCCAGGATCACGATCTTCAGATTCTTCCACTGGCCGAAGGATTCGGACAGCGGCGCCTTGGAAGTCTTGCCTTCGGCTTTCATCTTTGCGAATGCCGGTGATTCATTCATCGACAGGCGAATCCATACTGAAATTGCGAGCAGGAACACCGAGACCAGGAATGGAATGCGCCAGCCCCAGGCGGCGAACGGCGCTTCGCCGATCGCGGTGCGGGTGCCAAGGATCACCAGGAGCGATAGGAACAGGCCGAGCGTTGCGGTGGTCTGGATCCAGGCGGTGAATGCACCGCGCTTGCCGTTCGGAGCGTGCTCGGCCACGTAGGTTGCCGCACCGCCATACTCTCCACCGAGCGCCAGGCCTTGCAGGATGCGCAACGAGATCAAAATAGCCGGCGCCGCAATCCCGATCACTGCATAACTGGGCAGCAGGCCGACGATGAAGGTGGACAACCCCATGATCAGGATGGTCATCAAGAAGGTATATTTGCGGCCGATCATATCGCCGAGGCGACCGAATACCAGCGCACCGAATGGACGGACGATAAAGCCTGCGGCAAACGCCAGCAGCGCGAAAATGAACGCGGTGGTCAGATCGGTACCGGCGAAGAATTGTTTTGCGATAATCGGGGCCAGCGAACCGTATAGGTAAAAGTCGTACCATTCGAATACGGTACCCAGCGAGGAGGCAAAAATGACTTTCCGTTCTTCCGCCGTGATGCCGCGTGCAGTAGTGGTTGTCCGTACTGTTGCCATGCTTATCTCCTCAAATCGGTGAATGAATGCGCAACGTTTATTACTCATTTATTTTTTCGCATATGCGGAGTGTGCGATGCGAACCTTACGTCGTGCTTGCTTGATGCTTACAAAAACTTACGGCTGGGCGCTGTCGAATTTCTGCTACGCAACCGGATTTGCAGGACAGTATCGACACGATGGCACTGAACATGCAGGATGTATGGTTTTAGTGACGTAATGGGAAAACAAATACATCGGATATGAAAGACAACATACGCGCCATGAGGCAATTATTCGATTTGCAGGCAAAAAACGTGCCGGTCACCGGCGGCGTGCAGGAGGAGTGCTGATGGATACCGTCATGTCACAGCCGTTCCCGACCGAGATTCCGTTCCTGCATGACCTGGGAGTGGAGTTTCTCGGAATGGGCAACGGCGAAGCGCAGATCGCGCTCAACCTCCAGCAGCGTCACATGAACAGTTGGCATGTCACCCACGGTGGCGTGACGATGACCATGCTCGATGTGGCGATGTCGATGGCCGGACGTTCGCTCGATCCGGATGCGCGCGGCGGGGTCACTGTCGAGATGAAGACCAGCTTTCTGCAACCCGGCGGCAAGCCGGGCGGGCGCATCATCGCCAAGGGTAAAGCATTCCACCGTTCAACCACGATGTGCTTTTGCGAAGGCGAAGTATGGAACGGCGACAGGCTGGTCGCAAAAGCGATGGGAACCTTCAAATACTTGAAGCGCCTTGACGTCCTGAAGAAGATGGAACACGAACAATTGAAAAAAATCGCACCGGCGGCATCATGAGCTTCCATCTGACACTCGGTGACTGGTCCCGGCAGAAAAGCGATGCGCAGGAAGTGCGCCATGAGGTATTCGTGCTTGAGCAGAACGTACCCATCGAACTG
>DASVLY010000174.1:0-3242 GCA_036384635.1 Noviherbaspirillum sp.
TTAAACATGTAGAACACCGGCGACAGCGCTCCCAGGTCTTGCGCGAAGGTGCCATAGAACACGAGGTGGCTCGCGATGCGGAACAGCTCCGCCATCATCACGCGGATGACTTTGACCCGGTCCGGCACTTCGATGCCGGCCAGCTTTTCCACCGCGAGCACATACGGCAGGTTGTTCATTACCCCGCCCAGATAATCGACACGATCGGTGTACGGAATATAGGTATGCCAGGTCTGGCGTTCGCCCATTTTTTCCGCAGCGCGATGGTGATAGCCGATATCGGGAACGATATCGACGATTTCCTCGCCGTCGAGCTGCAGCACGATACGGAACACGCCATGCACGCTGGGATGGTTCGGTCCCAGGTTGAGGAACATGAAATCGGTCCCGTCGCGCGAGCGCTGCATTCCCCATTCTTCCGGGTGAAAACGCAGTGCTTCCTGTTCGGCTTCTTCCCTGTCCTCGGGCAGGCGGAATGCTTCCATCTCGGTGGCGCGGGCGGGATAGTCCTTGCGCAACGGATGGCCTTGCCAGGTGGGCGGCATCAGAATGCGGCGCAAATGCGGATGGCCTTGAATGCGGATGCCGAACATGTCCCACAATTCGCGCTCGTACCAGTTGGCGGCGGGCCAGATATCGGTCACCGTAGGCAGCATCAGGTCGTTGCCGGCGAGCGCGACCTTGAGACGGATATCTGCGTTGCGCTCGAACGACAGCAGGTGATAGAAAACCGTGAAATCCCTGGCCGGCCGATCCTGGCGATGGGCGCGAACGCGCTCGTCGATGGCACTGAGGTCGTACAGCATGCAGTAAGGCTGCCCGGTATCCCGCTTCAGGTAACGCAGAACCTCGCGCACCTGATCCCTGGCAATCCACAGCGTGGGGATGCCATCGACGGTTTTCTGGACGGCGGCAATCGCTGTGCCGAACCGGTTTTGCAATTCCAGGACGATAGCCGGCGAGTCATGCGAGGGCGCTTCAGTCATGTGCTCACCGCCATGCTGTCAACGATCATGCTCAAACCTGATCGGGAGAACGAAGTAACGTCTCCCGCACTCTCGCGGCTCGCTTGATGTCCCGCTGCGACGGCCGGTCCGGCTTCTCCACCCCCTGAGGGCCGATCACCCAGCTCAACGGACGCTGCTCCTTGCCGATGGCATCCTGCAACAGCGTTAGTCCTTCCAGGAAAGTGTCGGGGCGGGGCGGGCAGCCGGGGACATAAACATCGACCGGAAGAAATTTATCGACGCCCTGGACGACGCTGTAGACATCGTACATGCCGCCGGAATTGGCGCAGGAGCCCATCGAAATGACCCAGCGCGGTTCCAGCATCTGATCGTAGAGACGCTTCAATACCGGAGCCATCTTGATGAAGACAGTGCCGGACACCACGATCAGATCGGCCTCGCGCGGCGTGGCGCGAATTACCTCGGAACCGAAACGGGCAATATCGTACTTGCTGGTGAAACTGGTCGCCATTTCAACATAGCAGCAGGAGAGGCCGAAGTTGTAGGGCCAGACGGAATTCTTGCGGCCCCACGCGACCAGATCCTGCAGGCGCGTCAGCACCACACTGCGGTGTATGGCTTGCTCCATGCTGCCGCTGTCCTGGTCAGTTGAACCCTCAGGCTTTGCCTTGCTTAACCACCATCGTCGCATTGTTCGATTCCTTCCTGTGATGCGGACGCCGCCCTCTCTCGCCCCAATCCAATGCCCCCAGCCGCCATAAGTACACCAGTGCAACGAGCAGGATAACGACGAAGACCAGTGCCTCAATGTATCCGGCCCAGCCTGCTTCGCGTACGGCAACGGCCCAGGCGAAAAGGAACAGGGCTTCGACGTCGAAGATCACGAAGAACATGGCGATCAGGTAAAACTTGGCAGACAGGCGCAGGCGCGCAAAGCCTACCGGGACAATACCCGACTCGAAGGGCTCATCTGCTGCGGGTGCCGTATGGCGTTCCCCGGCGACGTAGGAAAGCGCCATGATTCCCGCCATCAAGGCAATGACGAGAAAGAAATAAACCGCCAGAGGCCAAAGGCTGGCCGCTTGTATCGGTGCCCCATTCAAGGATTCGCTCCTTTCGTCCGGTTTTTCAAGCTGATTTCATACCAATGTATTGCGGCCTGCCGTGCGTGGCTATCAGGAGCTCTTGATGGTTGTTGTAGGGAGTATGTGATCAAGATCGCTTTACACTCCAACAGGAAATGTCTCCGGCGCTTCTCCTGCTTTCCAATGACTCGCGAGTTCCAGCGGCTCAACCGCGTGCGTTTCATCGAAATGCAGTACAGCATCGAATTGCTGCGGCAGGCGCGCATAAAAGTAATGGCTTCGGCGCTCTGACTCCGACAGATAAATCACGCCAATGGCACGTTCCAGTCGGCTCTCGAATAGCGCGTGCGCCGCCGGATTTTTTTCACGCAGCGGCAGCATGAACCGCGCGATCCCGGTGTGGTGGAAAGCATCTTCGTAGCTGCCTGCCAGGGCAGGGCGCACACGTTTGCGTTCGGCCGGCCCACCCCAGTCCGACGCTGCCGTGACTGTCCCATGATGGGTGGTAAAGCCGATCAGCCTGGCCTCGTCGCCGTAGATCTCGCGCGCCAATTGGCCAACGTTCCATTCGCCTTGCTCGCCGACCTCGGTGGCGCGCGCATCGCCGATATGCGAATTGTGCTCCCACACCACGATCTTGGCCGGCTTGCCGATTGCGTGCGACAGATGCTGCGCCAGCGCATGAAGCGTTTCCGCCATATGCCGGTCGCGCAGATTCCAGGATGAGATGCGGCCGTGGAACATGGTGCGGTAGTATTCCTCGGCATTCATTACCAGCCGAGCGTTTTGCTGCGCATAAAAAAAGGCATCTGCCGCCTCCTCTCCATCGCGTCGCAAGTATTCGGCGGCATGCGCCTGCAGATCACGTAACTGCGAAACAACCTCTTTCTCGCAGGACTCCGACAAGCCGAATCCCGCAGCATAACCATAGCGCTGGCTGTCTTCATCGAAATGATCGAAACAGGCGTAGCGAGCCCGGGCGTGCCGTGCGGTTTCCGGGGCGACCTTGTCGAGATACTTCAAGACTTCATTGATTGAAGTAAACAAGCTGTAGAGGTCAAGCCCATAAAAGCCGACCGCCGGCGTAGGCGACGGCAGGGAGGCGTTATGGCAACGCAACCATTCGATGAGTTCGGCCACATCGGTATTGCGCCACATCCAGGCCGGGAAGCGCTTGAATCCTGCCAGT
>DASVLY010000175.1:0-2946 GCA_036384635.1 Noviherbaspirillum sp.
GGCGTCACGCTGACCGGCCACGAAAAACGTCCATTCCGAACCTGGCTTGAATTTCGCTGACGCCGCCCGCGCGATCGACACCAGTTGCCAGATCGCACTGTTGCGGTCCTGTTCGCCGCCGTTGATCGGATAGGTCAGCTCCGATGCGGAAAACCGTATCGTGCCCGTGCTGCGGTCGAAGGTGGTCGTGGTACGGTCGCGGCGCAAGCGTTTTTCCGTCCAACTGACCGGGGCCAGCCCGTAGTCGTCAATGATGCCTTCGCTTTTCGAGTCCAGGATTTTCCCGAACAGCATGGCATGCGCTTCGGTTTGCACCGAAAACTTCTTTTCCCTGGCGGCCCAGCGCACCACCGCGTTGCCGCCAAGCGAGATACCGCTCTGCTTCGACTGGATCAAGTAACTGAGTTCGGCTGACGGCGGCAGATTGTATTTGTACTTCACGAAAGGCGTATCGGCATGAGCCGTTGTCAGCGACAGACTGCATGCGAACATGATCGGCAAAAGAAAGCGTAGGTGCATCATCATCGGTCATCCATGAAAAATTCAGCGTGCGTCAACAGCGGCCGTTTTCGTCAGTGACAGATCGTAGTAGTCACCGTTGGCCTCCGTATAGCGCACTTTCACCGGGTACCACTCCTGCCGGGGCGCAAGCCAGATATCGATGGTTCTGTCGTACGAACCTGGCGCCGGCGCACGCTTGACGTGCCATGCGACGAGCTTTCCGTACGGCGTATCAACCTCTTCCTGGCCGATCACTTTAAAGCGCCAGGTGTCGGCATCGCGCGTGCCCGCAACCACCACATCGATCTCAGCGCCGGGCGTGAATTGGCCGGCATCGCCACGCCCGATGCCGGCCAGTTGCCAGATCACGCTCGCCCGATCCTGTTCACTGCCGTTATACGGATAAACCGCTTCCGATGCGGAAAAGCTGATCTTGTGGTTGTCATGTTGAAAATGCGTGTTGACCAGCGGCCTGCGCCATGGCTTTTCGCTGTACAGCACAGGCGCCAATCCTCCGTCTTGAATCTTGCCATCGCTTTTGATGTTCAATGCAGTGATCCTGAAGAGAACGGTCACGCCGACCTCGATGGTAGCGGTGTAATGGTCGCCGGCAGTTTCCCAGCGGTACACGCCGGATCCATACCAGGTCTGCCCCTTCTGCAGCGCCTTGACATCGTAGGCCAGTTCGGCCGACGGCGGCGTATTGAACTTGTAGTGCTTTGTCGCCGGTTCTTGCGGTTTGCTTTCCTGTGCGCTGCTCGCCTGGCCGGCAGGTTTTGCAGCAGTACTGTCTGCGTCAGCCGACACCGTTACCGTTCCGGTGTCGGCATCGGGTTCTTCTGCCGCCGGCGCTGCAAGGGCGGCGTCGGCTACCGCCGGCAGAGGCGGAGCTGCGCGCCGGCGTGGCCTGGACTTCGGCACCGCCGCGATCGGTTCAGGAATAACAGGAGCCGGCATCGCCACCGGCATGGGAAGCAGTTCCGTCTGGATAACCTCCGGCTGCTGCATGCGCCAGGACGGCAGACCGATACGTCCTTTGGCCACATGGAAAGCAACGACATGCAGCAGCACCGATGCGATCAGCAGCGCGAGCAAGCGTATCCGCTGCCCACGCCTGCTTGCGCGTTGTTCTGTCGAAAGAAAGGAAATCATCATTTCGCTAGTTTAACAATCAATCAGGTACGCGAAGCGATGGGCGATGATCTGGCCGGACGGGAACATCGTTACCTGTTGTTTCAAAGAATGAGATGGCTGACCGGACATATTTCTGATGTATCGCATGGAACAGCTTTTTGTTTCGACAGAACACCGGAACCTTTATTATTTTGGTTAATCAGCTAGTCTGCTAACCTGCAATAATTATTGACCAGACGGGGACATATCATGATCAAGCCGCCTATGCCGAACATGCCGAATATTCCCGGCTTCGGCGCTGTTTCCGAGACGCTCGATTTCGTCAAAAACCTGTGGGGGGGCATGGGACTGCCGGGGGTGGGTATGCCAGGCATGCCTTCGATTCCCGGGATGGTGATGCCTACGCTGTCGGTCGAAGAGATCAACAAGAAAATTACCGACTTGAAAGCGGTCGAGGCATGGCTCGTGCTGAACATGAACATGCTGCGCGCGACGATCCAGGCGTTGGAAGTGCAGGCGGCGACGATCAGCACGCTGCAGACCATGGGCGAAACCTTTACTGCAACCATGACTTCGGGCGTAAAGGAAAAGAGCGGCGAGCATGAGCAGATGGCCGCAGGCAACGGTTCGGATAGCGCGGACAATGCATCGCGCGGTGCGGCAAAACCGGGCACGCTGGAGCCGACCAGCAAGGATGAAATCGATGCCGCCACTTTGACCGCACCGTTGGTGAATGCCGCTGCATGGTGGAACATGCTGCAAGACCAGTTCAAGCAAGCGGTAAGCGGCGCGATGGCGGCCGAGCCGCCAGCCGCTGCCGGTCCGCAGAAGGAAAAGCCGAAAGCAAAGTCCGCCTCTACGGCAACGGGCACGGGCACGGCACGCAGGCGCAAAACAACCAAGTGATACGTTGTTTGGCTTGTGCGGACTCTATGCCTGCAGCTTCTCCGCTGCAACAGGCACTTGCTGTTCGCTTCCTGCCACTTTCAGGTGCTTTGCCAGCCACATCGCAATCAGAGCGCAAGTCACGGCCAGATAACCGACCAGATTGTAATGCTCGATTTGGCCGGCGGCATTCCGCGTGATGATCAAGCCTGCGGTCAGCGACGCGACACTACATGCCAGCATCTGCATCGACGACGCAAGACTCATGAAAGTACCGCGTACCTGCGGTGCCGCCGACGCGCTCATCATTGCCATGCCGGGAATCGTGCGTCCCGACACCAGAACGAAAAATGCGACGGCATTGATCAATACCAGCCACCATGGTACAGGTACCAGGTGCGTGGTGATCAACAGCGGAATGATTGA
>DASVLY010000176.1:0-3710 GCA_036384635.1 Noviherbaspirillum sp.
ATCCCAGCGATGTCAGATGTCCGTTTTCCACGCGTACCCGGTCGCCGGCGGTCCAGCCTGGTTGTTGTGTATACGGGAGGGTACGGATGCTGCCGTCTTCCATGCGTACCCGCACTTGGTAGGTGGTGGTCGCGTGGGTGCGCTTCTCCACTTCATTGCCTGCGTAACCGCCTCCGACTGCACCGGCAACGGTGGCGAGCGTGCGGCCATTGCCGCCGCCTACCTGGTTGCCCAGTAAACCGCCGACGACCGCGCCAGCGACCACGCCGAGACCGCTCGGCTTCGCGGCATGCTGGATCGCTTGCACCGATTCGACCCGGCCGCAGTTTGCACAGACCGGTGCCTGGGCAACCACACCGGGTTCAGTGCTTGCATCATTCTGACGTGGCCGAGAATGCGCCGGTTTGGTTGCGTGCGCGGTTGTGCTGCGATGCTGTTGCACTGGAGCCTGTTTTTCCTCGGCACGCTCTTCCGCTTGAGGCTTGGATGACGATGTATTCATGGCGTCGCCTGCGGCAGCAAGCGGATTTGCAGCTTGCGGGGGCGTGGTTGCCATAGGCGTGGCTGCTGTTTTCGCCGCCGTCGTGCTGTGCGAATTCGGGATCAGACCGGTAAGTGCGGCTACACCTGTCAGGCTGACTAACATGACGGAAATAGCAGCGCCTGCAACCAGCGGGTGAATACGGTTCGGCGTGTTATTGCTTTCCATGACTAGCTCCTGTGACTTCTGTAACGTGAATCGTCCCATTGAAAATAATTATCGAAGCCGGCATCGGGCAAGAAAAGCTGATTCGTGTGTCAGTTGTAAGTGGATGTAACGACGTTTTCTATAGGTAAAACTGACGCCGAAAGAATGGATTATCGACAAAACGGAGCCTCGCAAAGGCTCCGTTTTGTTTTTTTCGATACGCTACAAGCTGATCGATCAGTCTTCTCGGCGCAGATGCGGAAACAGGATGACGTCGCGGATATTCGGCGAGTCGGTAATCAGCATCATCAGGCGATCGATGCCGATGCCGCAGCCGCCGGTCGGCGGCATGCCGTATTCGAGCGCGCGGATGTAATCGGCGTCGTAATACATCGCCTCCTCATCGCCGGCGTCTTTCGCCGCCACCTGGGCCTGGAAGCGCGCCGCCTGGTCTTCCGCGTCGTTGAGCTCGGAGAAGCCGTTGGCGATTTCGCGCCCGGTGATGAACAGTTCGAAACGCTCGGTAATGCCCGGCACCGTGTCGGAGGCGCGCGCCAGCGGCGACACTTCGACAGGATAATCGATGATGTAGGTCGGTTCCCACAACTGCGCTTCCGCAGTTTCCTCGAACAGCGCCAGTTGCAGCGCGCCGAGGCCGGCGTTGGCAAGCGGCTCGACGCCGAACTTCTTGAGTTCGGCCTTCAGGAACGCGGCATCGTGCAACTGTTCGTTCGTATAGTGCGGCGCATACTTGTTGATTGCGCCGACGATGGTCATGCGCTGGAACGGTTTTGACAGATCGAGTTCGCGGCCCTGGTAAGTCAGGCAAGCGGTGCCGTGTGCGTCGACTGCCGCCTGGCGGATCACCGCTTCGGTGAAGTCCATCAGCCACTTGTAATCGACGTAGGCGGCGTAGAACTCCATCATCGTGAATTCCGGATTATGGCGCGGCGATACGCCTTCGTTGCGGAAGTTGCGGTTGACTTCGAATACGCGCTCGAAGCCGCCGACCACCAGGCGCTTCAAGTACAGCTCGGGTGCGATGCGCAGGAACATCTGCATGTCGAGCGCGTTGTGATGCGTGATGAACGGCTTGGCTGCGGCGCCGCCCGGAATCGGATGCAGCATCGGCGTTTCCACTTCCATGAAGCCGTGCTCGGCCATGAAGCGGCGCATCGACGACATCGCGGCGGTACGCGCCTTGAAGGTGCGGCGCGTTTCCTCGCTCATGATGAGGTCGACGTAGCGCTGCCGATACTTGGTTTCGTGGTCGGACAGACCGTGGAACTTGTCAGGCAGCGGACGCAGCGATTTGGTCAGCAGGCGCAGGCCCGTCACTTTGACCGACAGCTCGCCGGTCTTGGTCTTGAACAGCGTGCCTTCGGCACCGAGGATGTCGCCCAGATCGTAGTGCTTGAACACCGCGTGCGTTTCTTCGCCCGCATTGTCGTTGGTGATGTAGAGCTGGATACGGCCGTCCGCCTTGCGGCCGGAGGCATCCTGAAGGGTGGCGAACGACGCCTTGCCCATCACGCGCTTTAGCATCATGCGGCCGGCCACCTTGACCTTGAGCGGGTCGGCTTCCAGCTGTTCATTGGTCAGTTCGCCGTAGCGCTCGTGCAGGTCGGCTGCCTTGTGCGTGGGGCGGAAGTCATTGGGGAAAGCAACGCCTTGCTCGCGAATGGCGGCGAGTTTTGCGCGACGCTCGGCGATGATCGAATTCTCGTCCTGGGCCGCGGCGATTTGTTCGTTTTGATTACTCATGAATAAGGGAGAAGTCTGGATGGTGGAAAGCGGTTATACGCCTTGCTTGAGCGATGCGGCGATGAAGTCGTCGAGGTCGCCGTCAAGTACGGCCTTGGTGTTGCCGACTTCATGGTTGGTGCGCAAATCCTTGATGCGCGACTGGTCGAGCACGTAGGAGCGGATCTGGTGACCCCAGCCGATGTCGGTCTTGGCGTCTTCCATCTTTTGCTGCTCGCTCATGCGCTTGCGCAATTCCAGCTCGTACAGGCGTGACTTCAGCATCGCCCACGCTTCGGCGCGGTTGCGGTGCTGGCTGCGGTCGTTCTGGCATTGCACAACGATGCCCGACGGGGCGTGTGTCAGGCGTACCGCGGAGTCGGTCTTGTTGATGTGCTGGCCGCCGGCGCCGGAGGCGCGGAATGTGTCGACCCGCACATCGGCCGGATTGATTTCGATCTCGATCGATTCATCCACTTCCGGATACACGAATACGCTGGAAAACGACGTATGGCGGCCGTTGGCCGAGTCGAACGGCGACTTGCGCACCAGGCGGTGTACTCCGCTTTCGGTGCGCAAAAAGCCGTATGCGTATTCGCCCTCGACCTTGATGGTCGCGGTCTTGATGCCGGCAACTTCGCCTTCGGATTCTTCCAGGATTTCGGTCTTGAATCCTTTGCGTTCGCAATAGCGCAGGTACTGGCGCAGCAGCATCGACGCCCAATCCTGCGCCTCGGTGCCGCCGGCACCGGCCTGGATGTCGATGAAGCAGTTGTTCGGATCCATCGGATTGGCAAACATCCGGCGAAACTCCAGGTCTTCGACCAGCTTCTTCAGTTCCTGCGCATCGCTTTCGATTGCGGCCAGCGTGTCTTCATCGTGCTCTTCGCGCGCCATCGCGAACAGGTCGTTGGCGTCGCGCAGGTCGTTGTCGACCTTTGCGAGGGTGTAGACAACCGCTTCCAGCGATTTTTTTTCCTTGCCTAGATCCTGGGCCCGCTTCGGATCGTTCCAGACGTTGGGGTCTTCCAGTTCGGCGTTGACTTGTTCGAGCTTCTCCGACTTCACATCGAAGTCAAAGATACCTCCGTAAATCGGCTGCGCGGTCGGAGAGGTCCGCGAGCAGGGCTGACAGGGAATTGAGACGTTCTGCTTCCATGATGAACTCTTCTGCAATCAAACCCTACATTATACCTGACGGTGATGCCGGTTCTGTGAAGGGGGCTGTACGACCCAGGGCCGGAGCATCAAATTTGGCCAAGCGGCTGTAAGCCAAGCA
>DASVLY010000177.1:0-1525 GCA_036384635.1 Noviherbaspirillum sp.
CATGAGAAAAAGGAAGCCGACCTGCTGGAAAAGGTTTCTGCCAAATTGCGTGCATTGTTTAACGGCATAGGCAAAGCCGCATCAGATGGCACGACGACTGTCGAGAATAATCACCGGTAACTCTTCTTTTATGCGCTTCTCTGTCTATCAAGAAAGTCACATCGGCGGCCGCAGGAATAATCAGGACCGCATGGGCTACAGCTTCACCCGCGACGCGCTGTTGCTGGTGTTGGCCGACGGCATGGGCGGGCATATTCAGGGCGAAACGGCAGCGACGATCGCGCTGCAGACGATCGGTTCGTTGTTCCAGCAAAATGCAAAGTCCTATGTAAAAAAGCCGGAGAAGTTTCTGGAAGAGAGCTTCCTGGCCGCACACCGGGAAATCCATCGTTATCGCGCCATTAATAATTTGCCGGAAACGCCGCGCACCACCATCGTCGCCTGCCTTGTGCAGCACAACAGCGCATACTGGGCACATTGCGGCGATTCTCGTCTGTACTGGATGCGTCAGGGACAGATATTGGCGCGGACGCGCGACCATTCGCGTATCGAAACCTTGATTGCGCAAGGCAAGGTCGATCCGTCCGAGCGCGACACACACCCGGAGCGCAACAGGTTGTTCAATTGCCTCGGCGCGCCCAACATGCCGATCGTGGAGCTGTCGCGCCGCGCGAGCCTGCTGCCCGGCGATATCCTGCTTTTGTGCTCAGACGGTTTGTGGTCGGTGCTGCCCGACCATGTGCTGGCGCAGAGCTTGCATAACAATACGGTAGTGCGCGCGGTGCCGGATTTGCTGGCAACCGCCACCGCTATCGCCGGCAAGGCCAGCGACAATGTGACCGCAGTGGCAGTGATGTGGGAAGGCAGCGCCCCGCTGGAGGAATCTCCGGCTACCATCACCACGCATACGTTGCCGGTTGGGAGCGTGGCCACTACGATCCAGGCGCCGCGCCATGCGGACCCCGAACCGGCCGATATGTTCAATGACAACGAAATCGAAAAAGCGATTGCGGAAATCCGTGCCGCGATCGAAAAAACTTCCCGCCTAACTTCCAAGAACTAACTATGTCGTCTGAAAATCGTCCCAGCGGCCGCGCCGCTGACGCACTGCGTACCGTGCGCCTGACCCGCCAGTACACCAAGCATGCCGAAGGTTCGGTATTGGTCGAGTTTGGCGACACGCGCGTAATTTGCACTGCCAGCATCGAGGAAAAAGTGCCGCCTTTCCTGAAAGGCAAAGGCCAGGGCTGGCTGACTGCCGAATACGGGATGCTGCCGCGTTCCACGCATTCGCGCATGGACCGCGAAGCGGCAAAGGGCAAGCAGTCCGGCCGCACGCAGGAAATCCAGCGCCTTATCGGCAGATCGCTGCGCGCAGCATTCGACCTGAACGCCTTCGGCGAACGCACGCTGCATCTGGACTGTGACGTTATCCAGGCCGATGGCGGCACCCGCACCGCGTCCATCACTGGCGCGATGGTCGCCGCCTATGATGCCTTTACCCGGCTGGTTGACGCGAAGCTGA
>DASVLY010000178.1:0-3219 GCA_036384635.1 Noviherbaspirillum sp.
ACGTGTTTTGCGTATCGATGTCTTGGCTGCAGAGACGGGTGACATTCAATTTGTCGAGCGATTGAAGCAAATGTTTTTTGCGACCCGCTATATTCCGGGTCGGCTCAATGAGCTCGATGTAGGCGCCTTTACTGACATTCAACTGAATGCGAATGCAGCCCAAGGGCTTGCGCATGAATCTCAGCATTGACCAACAACATCGAGAAATCCTTGCATTTTCTGATTTCGTCGAATCCGAGCCGGATGCGTCCGCTGATTGATATACGCTCAAGGACGATGATGTGAAATCTCGCTCTGAAAATGTGACTATTCCAAGCCTATGGATACATCAATCAGCGGACGCACCCATCGAGACCACGGACTGCTTGCCGCGCTGGCGCGGCAAGCAGTCCTTACTTAAGCGATATGGCTCTTCGGTGATCTCCATTCGAAAAGCATATCGTAATCATCGATTTGCATGAACCCACCCTGGTCAGCAAGCAACTGACTTATAAGGACATCTTCGCGGTTGGGCGCTCATGGATGCGATGGGGTGGTTATTCTGAGTCTGAGTCTGAGTCTGAGCTTATGTAATATCGGTCATCTGGGTGAAATCTGTTGTACTCGCGTTTGGCTTCCTTCAAGCATGACCTTGATGCACGAAACGCCGCTTCTGCTTGGTCCGCCAGTCCCTCAAGACGTTCTATTTCGTCTTCATCGTCCGAATCAACCTCTCGAGCTGAGTCTATTATGTTGTTAAGAATTTGTTTTTTGTTGTTGACTTCTGCTTCCAATGCCGCAATGCTCGCCTCAGTTGGGGGGGTTACTCGTCTTTTGCTCCCGCTCCCGCCCAAGAGGGAGTAGGGTGTAAATGGGATTTCTATCCCACCAGCCGCAGGTCGGAAGTTTCGTTGTTGGAGCTTGTTGAGAGCCTTCAGGTGGAGGCTGTTGGAAGAGCCCGCTTGAGTGATAATGTCCAGGCGTTGAGCATCAACAGCTTTAGCCAACATTGTGTCGAGTTCTGCGCTGGAGAAGGTGGGGGAGCTGGTCGTCGCCGAATGACGCACACCCTCCTGCCGGGACTGGTGAGATGGTTTTACCTCCAATTGGCGCAGGAGCTGTGCCTGCATGCTTGGCATTGCCACCGGCCTTTGTAGTCCTTCCGACGCTTGGGGGATAGGGGTTGTAGTGGCAGGTGGAGGGGAATTAGCGGGGGCTGAGGCGAAGCGGTTTTGCGCTTCCTGCACAGGTGTAGAGTAATTGAAACTGGAACTGCCTGAACTGAACGAAATGTGATGCATGGAAAAATTTTCTGTCAAAGGATTTACGAAGCAGGCGCAGGCCCGCAGTCCTCATTGTTACCCTTCCGAACAAAGCCGTACTGTGTAGGAACCATGGTGGTTGGGTACATGTGGAGAGGACGGAAGATGAGTGGCGCCGCCCCGGCCGGCAGTTCCCAGCCTGTCGCGCAATTTTTCGTGCACGCGCTTTCCGTCGCCCCACACCTTGGGCAGGTCGAGGCGCAGATACAATTCCGTCATGTCGCGGATGGCGGCCTCAAGATTGTCGACCGTGCGTACAGCCCCAGAACGGCTTGAAGCTGCAACTATCATGATCCGAAATCCTCCAAGCTCTTAACTTTCTGGAGGTGATCATGGGCGAAAGTGAGCGGTATGCAACTGAGTCGACACGATCATATTTATACGCTGATGCGAATGGCCGCAATGAACATCTTGCGGAAATACACGCAATAGCGGAGAAGGTGGGACGGCCTGTTTCAGAAGTCACAGAGTGTTATGAGGAAACGTACGGGCATATGAGGGCTACCGCCGCAGTGACTAATTTTCTCGTGGTTCTGGCTTCGAAAAAAGTTCGAGAACATTATCGAATACTAACTCGGTAATCCAGATTTCCGGGATGGATGGCGTGGACCTTGCACCTCAACGCAAGACGCCGACGAAACGCATCGGCGTCTTCACACTGGTTATCTTTCTGCATGCAATGGTCCTCTATGCGCTTGCAACCGGGTTCGCCCGTAAAGTGGTCGAAGTGATTCCCCGGCCTGTGGAGGTAAGGATCATCGAGGAGATGAAGCCCATGCCTCAAGAAACGCCGTCTCCACGGCCGACGCTGCAGCCCGCGCCGCCGAAGCAGGCACCTAAGCCTAAGCCGCGGCCGCGACCGTTCGTTCCCGCACCGCAGGTCCGGCGACCCGCACCGTCCCATGCTCCCTCGGCAGTGACCAACGTCATTCCGCCGCCGACACCGCCAAGTCTCGCACCGCAAGCAGAACAGCCTCCGGTCGCCTCCATTGAAACTGCGCCCGAGCCGCATGTGCCAGTGCGCACGGCGCCTGTGGTTGATGCCCGTTTTTGTGCAAAGCCCGAATATCCAGAGTCGTCGAAACGCTACGAAGAGAGCGGCACGGTTGTTCTGAATTTCCTGATTGATGCGGATGGGCGTGTGATTCAAAGCAAAATCGCTTCGTCGAGCGGATTCGCACGGCTCGACGAAGCTGCGCGGCAGGCGCTTAGTCTATGCAGGTTCAAACCGGGCACAGTGGATGGCAAGCCCGAAAAGTCCTGGCACAAATTGAAATATGTCTGGAAACTCGACAGTGAATAGCCGTTTCGCTGCATCGTATGCCATCCGGTTCCCGAGGTGCGGGGGGAGGGGGGCCTTGAACCTAAAAACGGCGATTGCCACGCCCATTTTCTTGTAAATTTTTGATTTTTAAGAGCAAAGGTCATTAATGGGAGTCACCAGATGGGTGAGGCGAAACGCAAGCGAGAAATGCCGGTAAAAGAGATCGCGCAAGCGATCGGTGTCGAGACCATGAATGGTCGAATCCAGGTCAAGTGGGACACCTCGTCATCGGCCACACCGTTTGGGCAAATGAACGCCGCATCATCGCGCTGCGCCGCCCGCTGATCGGCGACGTGCTTCTTTCGGCCGAAGCGCAACAACCGGAACTGGCCTTTGTGGAATCCGATCACCCTGTCAGGCGTTATGAATACGCGGTGCTGGTGACGGACTTGCCCTATGACGTAGGCGCGCTGGCGCAGCTCTACCGCGACCGGGCCGATGCCGAAAACGTATTCGAACCTGAGCTCGGGATAAGCCGGATCAGCGGCATGCTGGCGCCGAAGAGGTCAGGGGTAAGCGCGGCTTGTTCGGCGCCAGGCAATAAGCAATGATGCCGGCCATCAGATTGACCATGAAATTGCTGTGTGAACGGTG
>DASVLY010000179.1:0-2544 GCA_036384635.1 Noviherbaspirillum sp.
CCGGTGAAAATCCGAGATCGCGGCTCAAGCCATGGCGAACATTGTCTCCATCCATCACGAAAGCAAGATGGCCGCTGATAACCAACCGCCGCTCCAGTTCAAAAGCAATCGTCGATTTGCCAGCGCCTGACAACCCGGTTAGCCAGACAGTCACCGGTTCCTGGCGCAGCAGGCGAGCACGCTCGGTCGCAACTACCTTGCTGCAATGCCAGATGACGTCCTGACTGACATGCCAGTTCAGGTCGCCATTGGCTGTGGGCGCATGTTCACAAGTCACGAGTATTCTCCCTTGATTGAATAGTTCCGCAATCATTTAGGCTTGGGCCGCACCTTCAAGCTTTCTCTCTTCTTGAAAAAATCGCTGCCGATAAAACATCATGCGCGATTCAACCTCCTTCGCGTCGGCGCCGAATTCTTCGTAAGAATAGTGGTGGCCGCCATGGCGGTTTTCACCTTCGCTTTGCGCCAGCCAAGCGCCGATCTCCTGTTCCGCTTTCGCAGAAAATTCCATGTCGAGGAGAGCATAGATGCGGCGCATGGCTGCTCGCCAGTCGTGATTCATTTCTTCGTAATAAACATCGACGTATCGCGAAGGCGGGATCGATTCACGCGCCTGGATGCAACGCTTGGCCATTTCCTCGCACATTCCGAGCCACACATCCCTTATCTCGGCTCGGCAAGGGCGATCGATATTCTGGACTGCGAAATGCCACATCAAGGACATGGTGGAAGCGACCGTCTTTGAGGGATCGCGATGGATGAAAACGATCCTGGCGTCGGGGAAGACCTTCATCACTGTATCCAGATCGAGCATAAACTGCGGTGTTTTCATGACCCAGGTCTTACTCTGCGAATCACCTCGGGACCATGAGAGCAATTTCATCAAATCCGCCATGTAACGATATGCGTTAGTCCGGTCGTAATCGAGGAACCAGTCGTAATAACGTTGAAAACACAGGGACAGCAGGCCGGAAAAAGAATGATTCAACAACAGGATTTCCTCTTCCGCCCAGTCGGCATCCATGGGATGCGCAGTGGACGCGCCAGGATTGATCCGTTGCCCTTCATGCAGCATCGCCACAATTTCGGCGCGGCGCTCAACCTTTCCCATATCCGGTAACCCCGGGCGCGGCGCGGGATTGAATCCCTCCCACGCTTTGAGATGCTGCATGCGTGAATCAGCAGCAAGCATGCGCTGTAAACGCGTGGTACCGGAACGGCCTGCGCCGACAATGATGACCGGTGCGACGATTTTCCGCTGCAATATCTCGGGATGTTTCTCGAAACAGGCGTTTGCCCAAAGCCTGTTCTTCAACGACCGCAGTATCCGGCCTTTTACCATAGCGCGCCCGAACGGATTGAGTCGGGTCTCTTCTTGCAAGGACTTTAACAGCACTCGCAGGGGCTCTCGAAAACATTCGTTGCCAAACCGCTCCAGGCCCGTCAGACTACGCGCTTGCGCGATCAATGTCTCATCGGACAGCTCAATCTTTTTCAGGCCAAAGAGATTGTAGAGGCGTGTCACAGTATTGAATCGTTTGACCTCGACAGGGTGATAATAGGTGCTGGGCTTGGTATCCATGGCTATGAAAAAGTGTCACAGGCGGGTGTTAAAGAATAAGAATGTGAGTCGCGGGTACTAGAACGGTTTGATGGTCAGTGCAGTGAAGCCAAAGTCGGACCGAGGAGCGCACATGCATGCGCGGTACGCCGAGCACCGCAGGCCCGAAATCGCCCCCTCTACACCGATCAGCAAGCCGCTCTAATGAAGCGGCAGCGCCACCCCTCCGTCAACGACGATTTCGGTACCGACGAGATGTGATGCGTCATCCGAGGCCAGGAACAGGGCAACCTTGGCGACCTCGTCGGGCCTGCCGAAACGCTTCATTGGCGCCTTGCGCACGAATTCGTCTTTCACTGCTTGCACGGTCTCCGGCGGCATGTCCCAGCGTTGGCCGAATCCGGGAATGTCGATCGGCCCCGGGCTTACAGCGTTGACGCGAATACCACGCTTGATCAAGTCCAGCGCCAGTGACTGCACCAGCGAGCGTAATGCAGCCTTGCACGCCGCATATACGCTGAAATTCGGTGCCCCCCGCTGGTTAGAAACCGAAGTCGTGACAATGACGGACGCACCCTCCGCAAGCAACGGCAATGCCTTTTGAATTGTGAAGAACGCGCCTTTGAAATTGGTTGCACAAACCTCGTCGAAGCGCTCTTCCGTAACATGCTCAAATGGCGCAGGCTGGGATGCTCCGGCATTCACGAACAGAACGTCCAGCCTGCCAAAGCGTGTCTGAACCTCTTTCATGGTCGCGTCGATATCGGCAAGCTTCCCGGTATCGCTTTGCAGCACCAGCGCATCATTTCCCAGCACGTGTTGCGCATTGCGCAGCGTGTCCTGATTCCGTCCCGTAATTGCAAGGCGTGCGCCATGCTCCTGAAAGAGTTTTGCGGTCGCGAGGCCGATTCCGCCATTCCCCCCGGTAATGAGGGCAGCTTTTCCTGAAAGTTTTTGCATAATTAAAAACGGTAGCCTACCTG
>DASVLY010000180.1:0-2376 GCA_036384635.1 Noviherbaspirillum sp.
CCTGTTCAGGATCTCGTTCAACGGGCGTCAGCCGGGTTCGACCGGAGCGCAGGAACCGGAGTGTACTCAAGTACATGAGGATTCCGAGCACCGTACGAACCCGGATCACGCCCGTTTTGCGAGACCCTGAACAGGTTCCAAGGAAACATCTCCGGCGCGAAGAAGGGCAGCCGGATGCACAGCTCTGCTGCCCTTCCTGTTTCCCGCTTGCATTGCATCATCCCTTGTCGCATGGCCCCGGCCTGAAACACGATGCAGATGCCGTCGTGCAAAGGTTTACGCATAGCCAGGATGATGCAGCGCATGAATGCCGCTTTCGGAACCAGGTACGATAACAGCCTGATGAAAGAAAAGCCGAAGATGCAATTCCTGCTCCATGCCATGCTAATTCTTTGCATGGCTTATGTGCTTGCCGACCTGTACTGGCCGCTGCAGCGTGACTTGCGCCGGTTCGATCCGGCTGAACTGGCGAAGCGGGAAACCCGCATGTGGCAGTCCTACTACGACCACCGGCATGTCGCGCTCCTGCTGCAACTGGCCGCAATGCTGCGCGATCAGTATCACTTTCCACTATTGCGCTCTTATCTGGGCGCTTTCCATGCGACAACGGCGGCATTCATTTTCAAAGGCGGAGAAAACCGCATCGATTACGAGAAAGCACTACCGGCGCTGCAAAGATACTTCAAGCTGATCCGGCGCACCGGCAACCTTGCTTTCGATGTGCATCGCACTGCCCGCCTTGAACTGGAGTGGTGGATCGTGCATCGAGAGCATGCTCGCCATTCCGATACCGAGTTAGGACAAGCCTGCGCCGATGCCGCCGCATCGCTTTACACGATTGCAGCCAATGCCACCTATCGGCACGGCTTGTTGCGGGCACGAGCGATGCTCATGCTCGATGCGCGTGCAGCTTCCGGCAACGTGGAACCGGCGGATTGGACCGCGATCGAAGCACTGCTGTGTGAAAGCTACCGGGAGCTGAATCGCGTTGCAGCGAAAAAGGTGCCGCTACGCGCGGTGATTACGGATAATGCACCGGTTTGTCTAGCGAGTCCGGCAGCGGGATGAACTCCGTCTCTCCCGGTATCCGTGCAAATTTCTGATGCCGCCAGTCCTCCTTCGCCTGCTCGATGCGCTCGGTTGAACTGGAAACGAAATTCCATGTGAGATAGCGCGGGCCATCCATCGGCTCCCCGCCCAGCAGCACGAATTTCGCCGCGGATGAACCGGCACAGGTAACAGTCACGCCTCTGCCCGGCCTGAAAACCAGCAGCCGGCCAGCATTGAAGATGCCGTCCGGTCCGAGGTCGACACCTCCTTCGACCACGTACATCGCCTGCTCGTCGTACTCCGCCGGCACCATGAATGTCGCGCCCGGCTGCAGCGTGACATCGACGAAAAACAGATCGGACAAGACCGGCACAGGCGATCTGCGGCCAAGAAAAGCGCCGGCGATAATGCGCGCGGTGATGCCATCTCCCGTCTCCACCGGAAGCTGTTCCACGCCTGTATGAACGAAGCCGGGCTCCCGTTCTTCCTCGGCACGCGGCAACGCAACCCAGCACTGCAGCCCGGACAACGAGGATTCATGCTGCCGGACTTGCGGCGCGGTTCTTTCCGAATGCACGATGCCGCGTCCTGCCGTCATCCAGTTGACTTCGCCAGGACGAATCGGCTGCACGGAGCCAAGACTGTCGCGATGCAGGATCTCGCCATCGAACAAGTAGGTGAGAGTCGCCAGCCCGATATGCGGATGGGGGCGCACATCCAACCCCCGCCCTGCTGAAAACGAATGTGGCCCCATGTGGTCAAGAAAGACAAACGGTCCGACCATGCGCCTTTGCGCGCTCGGCAGCGCGCGACGCACCTCGAAACGATCCCCTAAATCGCGCGTGCGCGGCACGACGACCACATCGAGCGCACTGTCTGCTGGAAAAATGGCTGACATGGTGTTATTTCAACGCGAGCTTCTTGGCGATCTGCGCAACATGGCGTCCCTGGAAGCGGGCAATCGCCAGCTCATTCTCGGTCGGTTGGCGCGAACCGTCACTGCTGGAAATCGTCGTCGCGCCATAGGGCGTGCCGCCGCTGATCTCGTCCATGCCGAGCAGGCGCTGTTCCGAATACGGCGCGCCAACGATCACCATGCCTTGATGCAGGAGCGTGGTATGGAAGCTGGTGATCGTCGTCTCCTGCCCGCCGTGCTGGCTCGCGGTGCTGGCAAATACGCTGCCGACTTTGCCGATCAGGCCTCCGTCCATCCACAGCGACCCGGTCTGGTCCAGAAAATTGCGCATCTGCGCGGCCATATTGCCGAAACGGGTAGGTGTGCCGAAGATGATCGCATCGGCCTCCGTCAGTTGTTCCGGCTTGATA
>DASVLY010000181.1:0-1578 GCA_036384635.1 Noviherbaspirillum sp.
GGAGCGATAGCGCTCCTCGCTTTCTTTGAGCGCCGCGTTGACGGACAGCATCGCCAGCCGCGCGGTTTCGGTTTTCAGCAGCAGCATGGTGGTAACGGCCAGCGCTGCAAGGGCGACCACCAATCGAAGGGCAGACTGGAAGTCGGCGTCCTGCGCATGGGTCGCCGCATAGGACAGCAGCGATAGAATGGCGCAGGTGCAGGAGGTCGCGATGAGTCCTGACCAGCTCACGGCCTGCGCGGCCAGAAGAACCGTGATCACATAAAGAACGGCGATCGCGCCTTCTATGTCGGTATAGGTGTCGACGTAAAATACACCTGCTGCCAGCACCAGCGCGCCAACTCCAAAAAACAGATGGTGGGCTCCATCCTCCGGCTCTCTCGCGCGAAACATCATTGACGCAATCGACATTGTTCCCCCGATGCGATTTTTGCCGACAATACGGTTTTTTCAGCACAACCTGACCTATACATAGGTCTTGGTTGCCACCGCCCTCTTAACATCAGGATAGCGGGAAATGGGTGCGGGGCCATATGCAAAAATATGCATCCAGGACCTGTCGTCCACAGGCACCCATGGCCTCTGCAATGCGCACCGGCCCTTGGCTCGTCAGACAGCTGCTGCACTCACCGTAATCGGTACGCCTTTATAGGAGGGCGTTCCCGAAAGGCGATCATAACGGTCTAGCGCCACCACCGCATTCATCTCGGGATAATAACCCGCTGCCGAGCCTTTCGGGATATCGTACTCAACAGCCGTGAAACCCTGAACGAGGTGGCGCCCCTCACTGTCTTTGGCGATACCGTGAATATCGATACGGTCGCCATCCTTCAGGCCCCGTTCGGCGAGATCCTGCCGATTCATGAAGATGACGTCCCTGCGGCCGAAGACGCCGCGATAACGGTCATCCATGCCGTAGATCGTTGTGTTGTACTGGTCGTGGCTGCGGATGGTCGTCAGCACGAGGGCGTCCGGATTGGAGATCAGCGGATCTTCCTCGATCCCGGTGGCGACAAGGAAATTGGCCTTGCCGCTCTCCGTATTCCAGCGGCGGAAGGAGGCTGCGACATCAAGACGAAAGCCGCCCTTCACGCGGACCCGGCTATTGAAATCCCTGAAGTCAGGGAAGACCTCTTCGATCTTGTCGCGGATGCGATCGTAATCGGCAATCAGCCAGTCCCAGTCAATGCCGTGACGGTTTCCGATGGTTGCCTTGGCGATGCCGGCGATGATTGCGGGCTCCGACCGCACAAGTTCGCCTGGCGGTTTGAGGAAACCGCGTGAGGCATGCACCATCGACATGGAATCCTCGACGGTCACCGCCTGCGGGCCGGAGGCTTGTGTATCCAGATCGGTTCGCCCGAAACAGGGCAAAATCAGCGATGTCCGTGCCGTCAGAAGATGCGAGCGATTGAGCTTCGTTGCAATGTGGACAGCGAGATCGAGTTTGCGCATACCTTCGAAGGTCGCGGCGGTATCCGACATAGCGACGGCGAGGTTTCCGCCAAGGCAGATGAGCGCCCGGGATATTCCGGCGATGATTGCCTCGACGGCTTCTATGGCATTGTGGCCTTTTTC
>DASVLY010000182.1:0-7074 GCA_036384635.1 Noviherbaspirillum sp.
CGTGAATCGTGAAGTAGTCGACGCCCTGCTCGGCCTGCTCGATCAGCGTATCGCGGAAAATTTCCCAGGTCAGCTCTTCCGCCTTGCCATGCACCTTTTCCAGCGCCTGGTAAATCGGCACGGTGCCGATGGGCACCGGAGAGTTACGGATGATCCATTCGCGCGTCTCGTGGATGTGCTTGCCGGTCGACAGATCCATCACGGTATCGCCGCCCCAGCGGATCGCCCAGGTCATTTTCTCGACCTCCTCGCCGATTGACGAGGTCACTGCCGAATTGCCGATGTTGGCGTTGATCTTGACCAGGAAGTTGCGACCGATGATCATCGGCTCGATTTCCGGGTGGTTGATGTTGGCGGGGATGATCGCACGGCCGCAGGCAACTTCCGAACGCACGAATTCCGGCGTGATCTCGGCCGGGATGGCCGCGCCGAAGCTCTGGCCCGGATGCTGGCGGCCCATCAGATCAGCCAGCTTCTGCCCCATCGGACCGGACGCCTTCAAGCCTTCCAGGTATTCCTTGCGGCGCAGGTTTTCGCGGATCGCGATGTATTCCATCTCCGGAGTGATAATGCCCTGGCGCGCGTAATGCATCTGCGACACGTTCTTGCCCGGCAGTGCGCGGCGCGGCTTGCGGTGCAGGTTGAAGCGCAGCTCGGCCAGCTTCGGATCGTTCAGGCGCTCGATGCCGTATTGCGAAGACGGCCCCGACAGTTCTTCGGTGTCGCCGCGCTCGGCGATCCAGCCCGCACGCAATGCCGGCAAACCGGAGCGGATATCGATCCTGACGTTCGGGTCGGTATACGGACCGGACGTGTCATACACATAAATCGGCGGATTCTTTTCCGCGCCGAAGGATGCCGGCGTATCGGCCTGGCTGATCTCGCGCATCGGCACGCGGATGTCGGGCCGCGAGCCTTCCACGTAAATCTTGCGGGAATTCGGCAGCGGCTGGATCGCGGCTTCATCCACCTTGGCGGTGGTGGCGAGGAATTGGGGGTTGGCGTTCATTGATGCTCCTTTGCTAAAACGGAAAAAGCGAAGGAGCGGCGGAAAATGGAGGAATGGTTTTCCGAGTGCTTCCCTTCGCTGGCATTACCCAGATCAGGTTCGAGGGTGTTTCTCACCCGGCCAAACTGCAGCCAGGACCCCTAGCGCTGCGCCTTTAGAGCCTGCCTGTTCCCCCGGAAGACGAGAGAATCGAGCGTGGCTACTAAAATGGCAATTGGCGAATTATACGCCTCCCGCCAGCTAAGTCACGAGTGACTCATCTATAATCAGGGGTTTCGCAAAAACACCGTCAAATCATGGAATTAGCCAAATCTTTCGAGCCCGCCGAGATTGAAAAACACTGGCGTGCCGAATGGGAGAAATGCGGTTACTACACCGCCACCACCGACACCGGCAAACCGTCGTTCAGCATCCAGTTGCCGCCGCCCAATGTCACCGGCACGCTGCACATGGGTCATGCGTTCAACCAGACCATCATGGACGGCCTGACCCGCTATTACCGCATGCGCGGCCACAACACCGCGTGGATTCCGGGTACGGACCACGCCGGCATCGCGACCCAGATCGTCGTGGAGCGCCAGCTCGATGCGCAGAAAATCTCGCGCCACGACCTTGGCCGCGAAAAATTCCTCGAAAAAGTCTGGGAGTGGAAGGAACACTCCGGTTCGACCATCACCGGCCAGATGCGCCGCCTGGGCGCGTCGACCGACTGGAGCCGCGAATACTTCACGATGGACGCGAAGATGTCCAAGGCGGTTACCGAAGTGTTCGTGCGCCTGTACGAGCAGGGCCTGATCTATCGCGGCAAGCGCCTGGTGAACTGGGACCCGAAACTGCATACGGCAGTGAGCGACCTGGAAGTGGTGTCGGAAGAGGAAGACGGCTCGATGTGGCACATCCGCTATCCGTTAGCCGACGGCGGCGGCCATATCGTTGTTGCAACCACACGTCCCGAAACCATGCTGGGCGACGTGGCGGTGGCAGTCGACCCGACCGATGAACGCTACACACATCTGGTCGGCAAGATGCTGAAGCTGCCGCTGACCGGGCGCGAAATCCCGATCATTGCCGACGATTACGTGGACAAGGAATTCGGCACCGGCTGCGTGAAAATCACGCCGGCGCACGACTTCAACGATTATGCGGTCGGCCAGCGCCATCAACTGCCGCAAATCAACATCTTTACGCTGGACGCAAAGATCAACGACAACGCTCCCGCAAAGTATCAGGGAATGGACCGCTACGACGCGCGCAAGCAGATCGTCGCCGATCTCGAAGCGCAGGGTCTGCTGGAATCGGTGAAGCCGCACAAACTGATGGTGCCGCGCGGCGACCGCACCGGCGTCGTGATCGAGCCGATGCTGACCGACCAATGGTTCGTTGCGATGAGCAAACCCGCTCCCGAAGGCACGCATTTCCCCGGCAAGTCAATCGCCGAAGTCGCGCTGGAAAAAGTGGCGAACGGCGAGATCAAATTCATCCCGGAAAACTGGACTACCACCTACAACCAGTGGCTCAACAACATCCAGGACTGGTGCATCTCGCGCCAGCTCTGGTGGGGCCACCAGATCCCGGCGTGGTATGACGACGAAGGCAATATCTACGTCGCCCGCAACGAGGAAGACGCGCAGAAGCAGGCCGGCGGCCGTGCGATCACGCGCGACAACGACGTGCTCGATACCTGGTTTTCGTCCGCGCTGGTGCCGTTCTCCACGCTCGGCTGGCCGCAGGAAACGCCCGACTACAAGTTGTTCCTGCCGTCGTCGGTGCTGGTCACCGGCTTCGACATCATCTTCTTCTGGGTCGCGCGGATGGTGATGATGACCACCCACTTCACCGGCAAAGTACCGTTCGAAAAAGTCTATGTCCACGGACTGGTGCGCGACGCTTCCGGCCAGAAGATGTCGAAATCGAAGGGCAACACGCTCGACCCGATCGACCTCATCGACGGCATCGATGTCGAATCGCTGGTCGCCAAGCGCACCACCGGATTGATGAATCCGAAGCAGGCGGAAAGCATCGCGAAAGCCACCCGCAAAGAATTCCCGAACGGCATTCCCGCCTTCGGCACCGACGCGCTGCGCTTTACGATGGCAAGCTACGCATCGCTGGGCCGCAACATCAACTTCGACCTGAGCCGCTGCGAAGGTTATCGCAACTTCTGCAACAAGCTGTGGAACGCAACCCGCTTCGTGCTGATGAACACCGAAGGCAAGGATTGCGGCTTCGATGCCGCTTCCTGCGGCGCGGGCGGCCGCGACTTCTCGCAAGCCGACCGCTGGATCGTGTCGTTGTTGCAGCGTACCGAAGCCGAAGTCGAAAAAGGCTACGCCGACTACCGCTTCGACAATATCGCGTCCGCAATCTACAAGTTCATCTGGGACGAGTATTGCGACTGGTATCTGGAAGTGGCGAAAGTACAAATCCAGAACGGTACCGAAGCGCAACAACGCGCCACCCGGCGCACGCTGCTGCGGGTGCTGGAAACCGTGCTGCGCCTCGCCCACCCGATCATCCCGTTCATCACCGAACAGTTGTGGCAGACGGTGGCGCCGCTGACCGGACGCAAGATGAATCCGGCGGGCGAATCGATCATGCTGCAGCCGTATCCGCAGCCGAACCTGGAAAAGCTCGACGAGCAGGCCGAAGGCTGGATGGCGCAACTGAAGGCGATGACCGACGCCTGCCGCAACCTGCGCGGCGAAATGCAATTGTCGCCGGCACAGCGCGTGCCGCTGATCATCGAAGCGGCAGCGAACGACAAGGCGCACATGGAGTCATTCGCCCCCTATCTGCAGGCGCTGGCAAAACTCTCCGAAGTGCAAGTGGTCGATGCGCTTCCGGCCTCGCCGGCGCCGGTATCCATCGCAGGCAGCGCCCGGCTGATGCTGAAAGTCGAGATCGACGTCGCCGCCGAGCGCGAGCGCCTGTCGAAGGAGATTGCCCGCATCGAAGGCGAAATCGCGAAAGCCAATGCCAAACTTGGTAACGAAAGCTTCGTTGCCCGCGCTCCGGCACAGGTCGTTGCTCAGGAAAAAGAGCGTTTGGTGACCTTCGAGGCCACTCTCAACAAACTACGTGCGCAGTTTGATATCCTGCAAAAAGCGTAGTCATGAAAACCATGAAAAAGGCGCCGTCGGCGCCTTTTTCATATGAAGTCATATGAAGGAAATCGTCAGTCCCGGCAAACTGATTCCGGAAAAGGCCGACGTCCATGTTTCTCCCGGCTTGATCGGGAACACATCGGTCCAAGTACCGGTGGCAATGATCTCCCCGGCTGTCAGGGGTTGAAATTGCGGCTGGTTCTTCACCAACTGATGCAAATGCCATAGCGCATGCAGCGGACTCTCCGACACATCGTTGCCGAATCCTGCCGAGCGCAGTGCATCGCCGCATGACAACGACAGACTCGCATTGGCCAGCATGCTGGCCAGATTGCGGCGGCTGGCCGCCGACACCACCTTCGGTTCGCCGAGAATCAACGAGCCATGCAGGCCGAATGCCGCAATCGAATCCGTCATCTCGAACTTCCAGTCAGGAAAAGGACAAACCACGATCTCGAATGCATGCGCCATCCATTCAATGCACTCTGCCAGTTGCTCGATAGTCGCATCCGGCGCAGGTGTCTGATTCAGCTTGAACACCAGTTGCGGCCCGATGCGTGGTTGCAATGCACCCTGCAGGCTCTGGATGCCGCGGTTGTCTTCGGTAAAGCGCACCGTCGTATCGAACAACGGCGCCCAGATCGGCATGCTGACCGGCTCGTCAATGCCGTACTTGGACCAGTTCTTGCGATTGGCAAAACCGATCTTGCGGCCGATCATCACCTCACCCTGCGCAATACGGATATCCATAATGCACTTGGCGATGTCGTAACCGTCGGCAACGGACAACGGCGACTGACTGGAGATAGGTGGAATCAGCTCGCTTTGGGAGCGCGCATCAAGCAACTGATGCGCATAACGATTCGCTTGCGTGGACATGAGCATGGCAAGCCTCGACCGGAAAAGAAATGGTTGGACGGAACCGCATTCTCTGCGACCAGCCTTATGCCTTGCTTAAAACAGACCGGATTCCCTCAAAAACAGAAAAAGCGCGCCCACGCTAAAAAATCATTATAGGGCGATCTTTTCAGCTTTCTTATGACTTCCCTCAGTCACTATTGTTTTACTGGCGGCAGAAAAGCCATCTATTGCTGTTCCCACAAGTCACCGTTAGGGCCATTACGCGGTGCGGTGACGCCGAAATGCGCATATGCAGTCGGCGTGGCGATACGTCCGCGCGGCGTGCGCTGCAGGAAACCCTGCTGGATCAGGTAAGGCTCCAGCACATCCTCGATAGTATCGCGCTCTTCGCCGATGGCTGCCGCCAGGTTATCGAGCCCGACCGGGCCGCCATTGAACTTGAACAACACCGCTTCCAGCAGCTTGCGGTCCATCACATCGAAGCCAACCGGATCGACATCGAGCATCTTCAGCGCGGCATCAGCCATCGCCTTCGTGATTTCGCCGCTGCCCTTGACCTCCGCATAGTCGCGCACGCGGCGCAAAAGGCGGTTCGCAATGCGCGGCGTGCCGCGGCTGCGCCTGGCGATTTCCAGCGCCCCCTCATCGACGATCTTCGCATTGAGGAGCGCTGCGCTGCGCGTGACGATGCGTGCGAGTTCCTGCGGCGTATAAAACTCCAGCCGGGCGACGATGCCGAACCGGTCGCGCAAGGGATTGGTCAACATGCCGGCGCGCGTGGTGGCGCCGACCAGCGTGAACGGCTGCAAATCGAGCCGCACCGAACGCGCGGCGGGACCTTCGCCGATCATGATGTCGATCTGGTAGTCCTCCAATGCCGGGTACAAAATTTCTTCCACAACCGGCGACAGACGATGAATCTCGTCGATGAACAGCACATCGTTTGCCTCCAGGTTGGTCAACAGTGCCGCCAGGTCACCCGCGCGTTCCAACACCGGACCGGAAGTCTGACGCAGGTTCACGCCCATCTCGCGTGCGATGATGTGCGCAAGCGTGGTCTTGCCCAAGCCGGGCGGACCGAACAGCAGCGTATGGTCCAGTGCCTCGCGCCGCTGGCGCGCTGCGGCGATGAAGATTTCCAGTTGCCCGTGAATTTTTTCCTGCCCGACATATTCGCCGAGCTGCTTCGGTCGCAACGCGCGCTCGACCGCTTCCTCATTGCTTGAAGCGGGTGTCGCCGCAATGATCCGCTGTTCGGTGAAATTGTCGGTCTGGATGCTCATGACTATTCATTCCTACTTAGAAAGCGCCTTGAGCGCCAGCTTGATCCCCTCCGACACGCCGGTGCCCGCCGGCACCTGTTTCAGCGCCAGCGTTGCCTCTTTGTCGGAATAACCGAGCGCCAGCAAGGCATTCAGGATGTCGGAGGTCGAGTCCTGATGTACGACACCGCCGGCTGTACCCAGGTCCGCGCCCAGCTTGCCCTTCAACTCCAGCAGCAGGCGTTCCGCCGTCTTCTTGCCGATACCCGGAATGCGGGTCAAACGTCCCGCCTCCTGCAGTGTGATCGCCTGCGCCAGGTCGGCCACCGACATACCGGACAGAATCGACAGGGCGGTACGCGCACCGACCCCGGAAATCTTGATGAGTTGCTTGAACACATTGCGCTCTTCGGCAGTCCCGAACCCGTACAGCAGATGCGCATCTTCGCGCACTGCCAGATGCGTGAGCAGCACGACCTTTTCACCCATGGCCGGAAGATTGTAGAAGGTACTCATCGGCACATCAACCTCATAGCCAACGCCATTGCAATCAATCAATAACTGCGGCGGATTTTTCTCAAGGAGGATTCCGGAAAGACGACCTATCATGTTAGAACACCTTAAAAAGTTAGGCGAATCATACAGGACATCGTTGACCTGCCCTATTGGAATGGGCGTATGCCTGCTGCATGATTCGACCATCCGGCAAGGATATTTTGTTATGAATGACAATCCAGGAAACGGATACGGATCGGATCGCGCCACCGACAAGGAGCGTGATCCTAATTCCTCTTCACCGTCAGGAATGCGCGCCAGACTTCGTCAGCCTTTCTTCATC
>DASVLY010000183.1:0-5405 GCA_036384635.1 Noviherbaspirillum sp.
ATACGGCGGACCAGCCGCGACGGCGGAATGCATTCGATGGTTTCGTACGCCATTTCACCCCGCTTATCCTTTTCTACCCAGATGTCGCGGGTCGTGTCCGCCCTCCGGGTAACAGTCACTAGCGACCTTCTCCACTCTACCGATTTGCTGAAATCGGAAATAATGTGCCACACGGTCTGTACAGGCAGCGCAAATTCAACGGAACGCGAAGCGGAATGTTCAGCCGGCAACAGTGTCCCCCAGAGGAACACCGCAGTCGGCAAAGCAACACAAATGGGAAGGGCAATGAGGTATGTTTGCATAATCCGTCCGAACAAGTGAAAAAGTGCCTTGCATATAACAGGGTTAGAGGTGTTTGATACTCATCGGGCAGAAGCCGGCGCAGTCATAGGCTGTTCTTCTGCCCGAGCGCGGCTACCGCCACGCAGCACAAGTAGCGCTGCGACCTGAACAGCAGGAATGCCAGAAACGCTGCGCGCCGAGCCATGGACCTTGGGAGCACGACATATCTCCTGCCATTCAACTTGATAGTGCAAATTTGCGGGAAACAGGGACTGATCCCGTCGCCGAGCAACTTCGCGCCAGCCTCTTTTGTTAGCCAGGAAATCAGAATATCCTCCGCACCGTCTGCCCTCCTCGCTTCCAGCGGATGGAAGAATTCGGGGTCCGCTTGCAGTTCCCGCGATACGGGTTCGGCATCGACGCCAAGTAATAACTGGCCGCTGCTGCAGTATGCGCAGGCAAGATCGCCCGCATGGCTTAGCGCAAGGTTGTAGCGGTTTCCGTCCGGCGTCATGCAGACCGGATACCTGCCATCAGGCCTCGTAACGATCATTTTTTCGAATGGGATTTCAGGCATGCCGCGCGCCGCACGCAGCATGGTGACACTCAATTTGCATGCAAGCCGCCCTCCCGCAAATTCGAGCCGACGTTTGGCCGACGGGGCGGCACGCCAGTACGCCAGCTCTTCGGGCGCCAGGAAACCTGGCACACACTCACCCAAGCGTTGCCGGAGCTGATGAAGATTTACCCTGGCAACGTACGCGCTGTACCGCTCATGCTCGTTATCAGTTCGCTGGAGCCAGATACCGTTCATAGGTAAGCCTTGCATTATTTCGCCAAACAGCCATGAGACTTTCGGAACCGGGTCCTGCCGGCCCGTCGCCCGTCTTCGGGTAACGCTCCGGACCAACAACCACATGCGCCATCATCCCGCCCGGGTAATGGCCCGCGTTAGTCACATGCGGCGGAGAATGGCAGTGAAGCGGCCAGTCGCCCGGATTGTTGGCGACGAACACAATATCGTAGCGCTCCCCCGGCCCCACCGCGACCGTGTCCATCATTACCGGTTCGCGCAAAGGCAACCCATCCTTGTGGGTGACGAGGAACGTGTGGCCGTGCAGGTGCATGAAGTGCGGCTGTGCTCCGGCATTGATAAACCGCATTCGTACCCGGTCGCCCCGGTGAACCTGGACGGTGGGCGTATCCGGAAACGACTTGCCGTTGATCGTGAAGAAATCGGCGTCGCCCACTTCTCGCGGATTGCCGGGCTTCCCCTCTCTCGCGTATCTGGAATTCCATTCCTGCAGAAGCATGACCATGTCATGTTCGACTACCGGGTCCGGTTCGCGTGGAAGCACAATGAATGCTCCTGCCATTCCACGCGCCATGTGTTCGTTCGTATTTACATGGCAATGGTAGAAATGCGTGCCTGCCGGACGAGCGATAAATTCGTAGGTAAACTCCTCTCCCGGTTCAACCGGTGGCGGAGCTTCGGCTGCGTCGTGGTGATTATGTTCGCCTGTATCGCCGACATGGATGTGGCTTGCCCCATCCATGCGCTGGGGCACCTGGAGACCGTGCGAATGGATCGTGTGGGGCAGACTTGTCTCGTTCACCACTCGGATACGCACCAGATCCCCTTCGCGTGCAAAGAGCGTCGGCGCGGGTATCATGCCGCCGTACGTAATGACCTTGTATTGCGTCCCATCGGCCAGCCGATGCTCGGCTTCCGTGACAACCAGCCGGTACTCCCATACGAGCCTGCTCCCTTCCCGATAAGGCTTCTTCCGTATGAAGTGCGGGGTCTGCACCACGTCGGCCGCAGGTGCTGCGATTCTGATTTCCGGGCTCTCTGCATCAGTCGACAACGCGCCGGTTCGGGGAGCAAGCGAACAACCGCCCACCAGGATTGCAAGCAATGACAGAAGGGCCGTCCCTGATAACCAATGTTTACAGCTCGGCATGGGATAGCACCAATGCGGAATGAATGCCGGAAAATCCGCTGCTTAATTTCAGCAGATGTTCGATATGCGCGCTTCGCCCGGTATTCGGCACATAGTCCAGGTCGCAGCCAACGCCGGGCCGTTCAAAATTTATTGTGGGGAACGCGAACTGATGCTCGATTGCCAGCGCGCATGCTGCGATTTCAATCGCATTCGATGCGCCAAGCGCATGGCCGACCATGCTTTTGAGCGAATTGACAGGGGTGCGGTACGCTTTGGCGGTGCCCAGCGCATCCTTGATCGCGTTGGTCTCGCAAATGTCATTTTGCGGTGTGGAGCTTCCATGCGCGTTCACGAGACCCACTGCATCCGCCTGCAATGCGGCGTCAGTCAAACATTCGCGTATGCACCGCGAGAGCGCCGCACCATCGGCCGGCAGATCGGTCATATGGTAGGCGTTGCTGACCGAGGCGTAACCGGACACTTCCGCGTAGACGTATGCTTTGCGATCACGGGCGCGCTCCAGGTCCTCGAGCACGATTGCGCAGGCGCCTTCGGCAAGCACAAATCCGTCACGATCCTTGTCGAACGGACGGGATGCGCAACTCGGCTCGTGGTTGCGTGTGCTGAGTGCGCCGATACTGTCGAATGACGCGTACACAATCGGCGCAATGGGCGCTTCCGCCGCTACGACAATGACAGTGCCCGCACGGCCGCTACGAATCAGCTCGGCCCCTATGCCAATCGCATCGATTCCCGCTGTGCAGCCGGTGGAAACTGTCAACACCGGACCTTCCGCATTCAACTGCTCTGCAATTCCGTGGGCAAGCGTATGGAAGGAAACCTGCGCCAGCAAATCGGCCGGTGCGCGGCCGGGGTCGAGCTCGTTGCCTTGATCCATCATGAGGAAACTGCGCTCCATTGCGGCCGTAGCGCCAACCGCACTGGCCACGACGATGGCCAACTCCAGCGGATCGTAGTCGGTACCCATACCTGCATCGCTCCAGGCCAGCTCAAATGCACGCTGGCACATTGCAGGCAGCCGCGCTTTGGTAAACCCGATATCCGGCAGATCGGCCGACGAGACTGCCGCAACGATGCGCGACCTTACGTTTTCCGTCACTGGAAATGCGTCAAGGTCCGTCAGGCTGCGTAATCCGTTCCTGCCTGTTTTCGCAGCCTCCCAGAACACCGCGCGCCCGGTTCCAATCGGCGTGACCGGCCCAATCCCGGTGATTCCGACTCTGCGTTTACGCATCTCACTATTTGGCATGCCCATCCTGTTTCTCCGAATTAGAAAGCTCTCTGAGATACGCGACCATTTCCTTCACTTCCGCATCATCCAGTACGCTGCCCCATGCCGGCATCAGGGAAGACTTGTTGACCGATGCTCCCCCATACCGGATGACCCGGTATAAATGTTCATCCGAAAGCTTGCGCATCTCCTCCCCGGAGCGGTGGTTGCGCGGCTCAACGGCGAGAAAGCGCGCATTCGCGCCGCGGCCGTCGCCATTGACGCCGTGGCACTGACTGCATATCACCCGGTAGATCATCGCAGCCCGTTGCGTTGTATCGACCGGTGCGGGGGGCTTGCCCGCGATCTCTTCATGCGCCGCCGCGCCGGTGGCTGCCGGTTCGACCGGGGCGGCAAGGTACTCCAGCAAGGCGGCCAGTTGGTCGGATCGCATGCGCAGGCGCGGCATCGACACGGCCCCCCAATACTGCGGATCATGCAGATAGGAACCGAGCCACGCCGGGGAAAGCCGCTCTGCAATACCCGCAAGGGTAGAACCTGTGCGGGAGGCGTCATCGCTGGAACGCGCATGGCAACCCGCGCATGCAAATATCTTTTCATAGAGCACATGGGGAGAAATCGTCTCCGCAGGTTTAGCCAACGGGTATGGCGGTACGGTTCCCCCCAGGCTGGTCAGGTATCCAACCACTGCCTCCAGATCTGCACCGGCCAGCGCGGGATGGTCCTTCACCGGAGCCGGAAGCAACCGGTCCCCCTGGGCAGTAGTCACCACGCGACGAAAAAACGGATAACCTGCCGGGCGCAACGGTACGGGGCGGGCGAGCCATGCCGTTAGAAAACCGCGCTGGAACCTGGCCCCTGCGTTTTCCAGGCCCGGCGCCTTTGCGTCGAGTACGGCGCGCCATTTATCTCCTGCAGGCGGCGCAACTGCGTGGCAGCCCGCGCAACGTGCAGCGAAGATACTGCGCCCCATATCGGCCGGTTCCGCAGCGCAAACGTCGCCTGTCAGGAACAGGGCCGCGATCAGACTGAAGATTTTCATGCCTTAGAGGATGTGATGAACCGGATTTGTTGCGGGCGGCAAGAAAGCTACGGCACGCGTCCAGCCTGCACTGCCCGCCAGAACTTTAATGGGGAAGCAGGCGATCCAGAATCCGCTGCTCGGCAGGCGCGTTAAATTAGTCAACTTCTCTATCGCGCAAAATGCATGGTCCCGGCCTACAAAATGCGCCTCCCAGATCGCACCGGGGCCATACTGACTGGCGCGTTCATGCATCTTTGGATAGGACGCATCGATGCTCCATGCGTCCGTGCCAAACACCCGTACGCCGCGCTCGGCCAGAAGAAGTACAACACCGCTTGTCAGCCCGCGCCCAAGCCGGTTGAACCCGGGTTTCCCGTAATGTTCTTCGGCGCCAGTCCTGAAAAGCACAATATCCCCGCTCCTGATTCTCACCCCGCCGGCGCATTCGGCCTCGTGAAACTCGTCTACCGTCAACGGTTCTTTCCCGCCCTGCGAAATATCAAGACAGATTCCCGGCCCCCAAAACCAGTCGAGCGGGATTTCGTCTATCGTGAGGCTCTTGCGGCCTGCGCAGCAGGGCGCATAGTGATGCGGCGCATCCACATGGGTGCTGCTGTGCGTGATCGCCTGTATCCGCTCGCTGGCCCATCCCAGCCCATCGACCAGCATGCTTTGGGGGACACCGACGAGTTCTGCCAAGTGAGCGCCGCCGCACTGGTGCGGGAAAGGTTCGACGGTAACGGGAACATTCTCGGATGGAGACGGCCCGAGTGGAACGCTCAAATCAATCAGTTGCGCACTGCTCCAGCGGATTTGCATCGTTCCCTCCGTCATTGCTCCACCGTCACCGTCAGTTCTCCGCCCGGCCGCTTCGCGTTCACAATGCGATAAGTGCCCGCTT
>DASVLY010000184.1:0-4553 GCA_036384635.1 Noviherbaspirillum sp.
ATCTGCACTCGTTCAATGGTACCTTCGTGCGCGGCGAGCGGCTGCAGCCCGGCATCTGGTGTGCGCTGCACGACGGCGACGAGCTGAGGGTGGCTTCCGCGCCGCTGGTGTTTCATGCGATGTCCGTGCCGGAACAAGACAACATGACCACCATCATCACCCGCACCGTCGATGCGACCCGGTTGGCAAGAGATCTGGAATCGCCGCTGGATGCGGCGCGCGGCGATGTGCAGCGCACGGTGCGGAAACTCCACGCGATGGCGCAAGTCGGCATTGCGCTTGGCGCGGTGAAGGATCGTGCGACATTGACCGAGAAGATAATGAACTTTATCTTCGAGCTGTTTCCGCTGGCCGAGCGCGCGTTCATCCTGTTGAGGAAGAGCGAGGGCGAAGAGCCGGTGCCGGTTGCCGCGCGCCGGCGCGATGGCACCATCGAGGACCCCGAGCGGGTGTCGATGTCGCGCACGATCGTGCGCGAAGTGCTGGACAAGAAGCGGGCTGTTCTCTCAGTCGACACCTTGTCCGATAGCCATTTCGGCACCCAGCATTCGATCATCGCGCAGGCCATCAGGAGCGTCATGTGCGTGCCGTTGCTGCTGGAGGAGGAGTGCCTGGGGCTGATCCAGGTGGATACGTCGTCCAATCCTCATGCGTTCAAGGAATCGGACCTGGAAATGCTTACCGGCGTTTGTGCCGAAACCGCGGTCGCGCTGAAAAACTTTCAGTTGTATTCCGATATCGAACGCCTGCTCGATGGTTTCGTGCGTGCATCCGTGCAGGCGATCGAGGAACGCGATCCGGTCACTGCGGGCCATTCGTTCCGCGTCGCAGGCTATGCGGAAAATCTGGCGAAAGCGGTCGACCGTGACGACGGCCCCGAGCTGCGCAGGATTGTGTTCACCCACGACCAGTTGCGCGAAATCCGCTATGCGGCGCTGCTGCACGATTTCGGCAAGGTGGGCGTGCGCGAACATGTGTTGCGCAAGGAGAAAAAGCTCCACCATTCCGACATGCGTCTGCTGGAGCAGCGCTTCAGGTATGCACAAGTCTGTCTGGAGCGACAGGCATACCGGCTGCTGGCAGAGCTGCATGTGCGGCGCGAACTGACGATCCGCGAGTTCAGAGAAGAGAAGAGGAAGATCGAGGCGGGGTTGCGCGAGGAGTCCCTCCGGCTGGACAAGTTTCTCGACGTGATACGGCAGGCGAACGAACCTGCCATTTCGCATAGCGGACAAGTACCGGATCTGGAGGCGATCCTTGATTACGCTTATCCCGAACTGAATGGTCCGCCGCTGCCGTTGCTGGAAGAAGGCGAGTTCCTGGCACTCAGTCTGTCCAAGGGCTGCCTGACTCCGGAAGAGCGCCGGCAGATCGAGGAACATGTGGTCGATTCTTATTCCTTCCTGATCCTGATCCCCTGGACGCGCGACCTTGCCGGCGTTCCCGCCATTGCCCACGGCCATCACGAAAAACTGGACGGGTCGGGCTATCCGATGGGGCTGTGCGGCGATCAGATCAGCATTCAGACCAGGATGCTGACCATCTGCGACATTTACGATGCACTTACCGCCGGCGACCGTCCGTACAAGAAAGCGGTGCCGGTAGAACAGGCGCTGGACCTGATGTCGGCGGAGTGCCGCGCCGGGCATCTCGATTCCAGGCTGCTCAAGGTGTTTGTCGACTCGAAAGTGTGGTCGGCAACGTTTTCAGCAGGTGACAGCCAGTGATTCCCGCAACCGCACAGCGCTATATCGTCCTTTGCGCCGTTCTGACGAGCGGCTGTGCGGATGTCAGCATGCAGCCATATCAGCGCCCCGACACCCCGGCCAAGGCTTCATGGTCGCGGCAGGCGCCGGTGTCGGCGTCCGAGACGATTGCGCCGAACTGGTGGAAGGAATTCCGCGATCCCTATCTGGACCAGCTGGTCAACAGGGCGATAGCGGGGAACATCGACGTGAGAATACTTGCCGCGCGCATCCGGGTCGCCGCCGCGACAATCGGCGAGGCGCGCGCCGGCGCGCTGCCGACGCTGCAGGCCGGCGTCGGCGCCAGCTTTGAAAAAAGCACCGGGGAGAATTTCACGAAACAATTCAATCTCGGCACCCAGGTCAATTGGGATATCGATGTCTGGGGCAAGGTGGAAAAGGGCGTGCAGGCGCAGAAGGCCGAATACCATGCGTCCGAGGCGGACTGGCGTGCGGGCTTCCTGACGCTGGTGTCGAACGTGTCGACCACTTATTTCCAGATACTTCAGTTCGACGAGCAGATCGACCAGCAGGAAAAAACGCTGGAAAAGAACAGACAGATACTGTCCACGTATGAGGCGATGTACGCCAACGGCCTGCTGCCCAACACACGGGTGCTGCAGCAGCGCGCCGAACTCAACCGGCTGACCAAAGACCTGCTGGAACTGCGCCGGGCGCGCAGCCTGGCGGACAATGCATTAGCCACGCTGTTGGGCGTGCCGGCAGGGGAATTCAGGATTCCGCCCGGCCAGTTGCAGCAGCGGGTCATGCTTCCGACGGTACCCGGCGGCCTGCCGGCCGAATTGCTCAAGCGCAGGCCCGACATCGTGGCGGCCGAATACAGGGTGCTGGAATCGTATGATCTGACCGGACAGGCAAAACTGGCCCAGCTGCCTTCGATCAGCCTGACCGGCAGAGGCGGAACTTCCAGTTTTGCGCTCGGCGATTTGCTCAAGTCCTTCACCTTCGGCCTTCTGCCCAGCATCAATATTCCGATCTTCGATCCCAGCGTGAAGGCGCATGTGAAAACGAGCGAGGCGGAAGCCAAGGTGGCGGAAGAGCAGTACCGCAAGACAGTCATGGCCGCATTCGAGGAAGTCGAGAATGCGCTCGTGAATCTGGATGCACACAAGAAGCAGCGCGCCGAATTGCTGCAGCAGGTCGATCACTTGAAAACGGTCGCGGACCAGGTGGCGGCCCAGCTCAAGGAAGGCGTCGTGTCGCAACTGGAGCTGTTCGAGACGCAACGCTCGCTGCTGTCGGCGCAACTGGCGCTGCTGGCGAACCATCAGCAGATCCTGTCGGACACGGTAACGCTGTACAAGGCGCTGGGCGGGGGCTGGCCGCCGGTCGAAGTCGCGAATGCGGGAGAGAGTGCGGGCGGGAATGTGAGCGGTCAATGAAGCTGCGCAATACGCATGAGGAAGCCGCGCCGACTGCGGCGATGCCGGGGATGGCGGAGCAGGAGTTCGATATCCTGCTGCAGCCGGTGTCGCATCCGGAGCTGGGTGCAATCCGTATCAACGAGAGCCTGTTTGCGGTCGGCCGCACCGAGCAGCCGTTCGGCTTGTATGCGCCCGAAGCCGTCGCCGATCTGTCGCGCCGGCATGCCCGGATTTTCTGCGAATACGGCGCGGTCTATATCGCCGATCTGGGCAGCAAGAACGGCACCAGCGTCAACGGCGTCGACGTGCGGCAGCGGACCACACGCTTGCAGGACGGCGACGAAATCCGTTTCGGCGGCATGTTGTCGTACCGGGTGAGGCTTGGCAAGCGCACGCAGGTACAGGCGCCGGCGCGCATGGCCAGGCTCGAAAGCTTGACGCTTACCCCCGAGCGCGACGACCTGGGCTTGCAACCGATCGTCGTCACTTGCTTTCCGTTCCTGATCAGCAAGGCAGATGCCACCTTTTCGCGCTACAAGAGCGAATATCCGCATCAGGTGAACTATATCTCGCGCCGCCATGCGCACATCTTCCTCAAGGGCGGACAACCTTATGTCGAGGATCTGGGCAGCACCAACGGCACTTTCGTGTCGGGCAAGCGGCTGGACGAGCATGCGACGGCGCTGCACGACGGCGATACGCTCGCCTTTGGCGGATACCATTTCGTGTACAAGGTAAGCCTGCAACAGCAGGAGGCTGAACTTGAACCGACCATCACGAAGTTGAGCGCGGCGGCGCGGCGGGCGCTTGAAAATCCGGCCGAAGTGGAGAAGACCACATTCGTGGAGACCGCCGATTCGTTTCTCGACATTTTCTGCGTCGACCGCGCACAGCAGCAGGAAGACGAGATCAACGAGCAGGCGCAGCAGCCCGCCGAAGCCGGGAACGGCCCGGACAAGCGCCCGGCGCGCAGCAAATCGGCGGTTTTCATTACCGAACTGATGGAAGCCTTCGGCGGCAGCGACTGGTACCGCGACACGGATCAACGACAGCGTCTATGGCGATGGGGGATGGTGCTGGTTGCATTGCCGTTGGCGTTGTCGCTGCTGCTGTATTTTCGTGCCGCTCCCGAAGAGAAGGTGAAGAATTTGCTCGTCAACGGCGAGTATGCGCAGGCGGTCACGGTGGCCGACGACAGCCTGGAACTCGATCCGGACAATGCGCAGTTGAAGGCGCTGGGCACCGAAGCGCTGCTCAAGGCCAACGTGCCCCGGTGGCTGAAGCTGTTGAAGGAGCACGACTTCGCAGGCGCGCGCCGCGTCCTCGACGATATGAAAAAAACGGGCAGCCATAATGCCGACGCACGACCGCTGCTGAACGAACTCGAATGGATCGGCAATATCGAGGAATTCGTGATGGGCAG
>DASVLY010000185.1:0-4388 GCA_036384635.1 Noviherbaspirillum sp.
AGGAGCTTTTCGATGCATAAACGCCACGCCCTGCTCGCCACCGCCCTTGCCACCGTTTGCGCCGCCGGCCTCGGGACTGTTCATGCCGCCGACAAAGCAGAGAAGGAAAAATGCTTCGGCGCCGCCAAGGCCGGCCAGAACGACTGCGCCAGCAGCAACGGTTCACATTCCTGCTCAGGCCAGTCCAAGCAGGACAACGATCCGCACGACTGGGCATTCGTCGCCAAGGGCACATGCACAAAAATAGGTGGCAAGCTGACCGCCCCGGAAAAATAATCTAATCGCCGCGTTCCTCAGACGGGGGAAGCCATGCCGACATCGTTCCACCATCAGCGGCCGGCCTTCCCCCGGCTCGGCGTCGGCATCGGCTTGCGTGCTGCGCATTACCGCCAGTTTCTCGAACACCGGCCGAAAGCGGACTGGCTTGAAGTTCACACCGAAAACTATCTCGACGCCGGCGGCTGGGATGCGCATGTGCTGCAGCAGCTGCGGCGCGATTATCCGATCAGCCTGCACGGCGTCGGCATGGGCATCGGTTCGGCGCGCGGCTTTTCCGAGCGCCATCTGCAACAGGTGCGCGAGGTGGTCGAGCGCATCGAACCGGTGCTGGTTTCCGAACATCTGTGCTGGGGCGCGGTCGAGGACCGCCACCTGAACGACCTGCTGCCGCTGCCGTTGACGCACGAAGCATTGAACCTGGTATGCGAGCGTGTCGAGCGTATCCAGGAAATGCTGGAGCGCCGAATTCTGCTTGAAAACGTGTCAGCCTACCTGCGCTATCGCGACGATGCGATGAGCGAAGCACAATTCCTGGCGGCAGTGGCCGCGCGCACCGGCTGCGGGATTCTGCTCGATATCAACAACCTGTACGTCAACCTGCTCAACCATCAGGAAGATCCGCTTGCAGCCCTGGCGATCATTGCGCCGCACAGCGTCGGCGAAATGCATCTGGCCGGCCACCTGGTCACACCAGAGGCGGTGATCGACCACCACGGCGACCGCATTGCACAGCCGGTATGGGAGTTGTATGAAAAGGCACTGCAACGCTTTGGCGCGGTATCGACACTGATCGAATGGGATACCCATATCCCTGCGCTCGACGTCCTGCTGGAAGAAGCGCGTCATGCGCGCCGCATCACGGACGAGGTAGCGCAACGCAAAGCTGCGGAACGGCTGGCAGTCACGCAGCAAGTGTTTTCCAATGCGCTATTCGATGCGCAAACCGAGCTGCCGGCACTAACGATGTTCAAGGGCGATTTACAACGTACAACGCAACGTCTTGCACTCTACCGCGGTAATCTGACCGCGAATTGGGACAAGGCACTGGCATCAGCCTACCCGGTGCTGCTGACGCTGACCGGCGAGGAATTCTTCACCGCACTTGCGCGTGCATACGGCAAGGCGCATCCTTCGATGGCGGGGGATCTGAACTGCTTCGGCGCGCATTTTGCGGACTTTCTTGCAAGCTTCGAGCATGTGGCCGGTTACCCGTATTTCCCCGACATGGCGCGGCTCGAATGGGCGCTGCATCGCGCGCACTATGCGGCCAGCGCGGAGCCGCTTATCGCCACCGCGCTGGCCGGGCTCACGCCGGAACAGCTCGATGCAGCCCGGTTCACCTTTCATCCGGCGTGCGCTCTGCTGGCGTTTTCCTGGGCAGTGGTTGAACTGTGGCAGGCACACCAGCCGGGCGCCGAAGGTCGGTTCCCACAGGAACTGGAGCGTCCCGATTACGCGCTGGTGGTGCGGCCACGATGGAAGACGGATGTGCTGCCGTTGACGGCGGCAGCACATGCGGCGCTGGCGCTGCTGCAGCAAGGGCAGGTGCTGGGCAACGCGCTCGATGCTGCGCTTGCGATCGATCCCGGATTCGATTTCGGCGCTCACTTGCAGCAGTGGTTGCAACACGGAATTTTTACCGGGATCGAAGTGGACAAGCATCTCAAGGCATAATCGGCATAATCGGGTTTAACGATGCAGGGTTTCGATACGCCTGCTCGTCCGCCGCTCGGCAGAGTGGAACGAAATGCTGAATTCCAGGTTGGTGATCCCGATCGCTCCCGGCGGCCCCGCGACAAAACCGAATCCCGGTTTCACCGGGAACAGCGAAGCGTCGCGCAACATCAGATCGGTCTGACAGTTCGGGGTCGGACTGTACAAGTGCGGTTTGACCTCGTTCCAGATCGGTTCGGTGACCCAGCCAAACATGAACAACTGGTTCGGATACATCGAGTTGTCCGAGTCGATGTATCCCTTCTGGTTTTTTTGCAACGGCGGTTCCGTCGGCAATGCATCGCACACCGCCAGCGTCACCGAACCGTCACCGATCGAATACGCCTCTTCGTTCTGATAGGACGTATAGGCGAGCCGCACATGCCAGCGGCAATTCAACACCACCCGCTTTTCCGATCCGACTTTTTCGGTCTGCATCGACAGGCCGTCGGTCAACGTGAGTTGGGTGCACATCACCTGGCCGATCAAGGTCGGCTCCAGTTTGCGGAATTCCTCCAGGTTTTCATGCATATTCCAGAAAAACCATTTGGCGCGCTCCCCCTCGGTCATTTCCGCCACATCCGAGAACGGCCTGGAGCCGTGAGCCTCGATGGTGCGCATTACATCCTTGCGCAATTTCTCATGTGCTTCATCAAGATCCGTACTGAACCGCTGGGTGTATTCGCTCCGCATAAATCTTCTCCATCGTTATCCAACTACCAAGCCACTTCTTTAGTGTAGAGCCCATTTGGCAGGGATCAAGCCGTCCGCCTGCGCATGAGAGATGCAATCGGCGCAATTAGTTCAGGCCGGCTTGCTACCGGATTGGCAAGGATTCGGATAGTATCGAGGCATGCGGAAGTTTCCCCCAACAGCAAACTCTCGGTAGGCATCCTATGGCCAGTGTTATCTATATCGCGGATCCGATGTGTTCATGGTGCTATGGCTTCGGACCGGAACTGTCGGCGCTGCTCGACGGCTTGCCCGGCCTGCCGCTGCATATCGTGGTCGGCGGGCTGCGTGCGCACAACAAGCAGGTGATGGATGAAAAACTGAAGACGATGCTGCTGACGCACTGGGCGCAGGTGCACCAAAGAACCGGACTGCCCTTTGCAACCGACGCATTGTCGCGCCCGGATTTCATCTATGACACCGAACCGGCATGCCGCGCAGTTGTCGCAGCACGCATGTTCGCGCCGACTGCGGCATTGGCCGTATTGCATGCGATTCAACACGGGTTTTATGCGAAAGCACAGGATGTGACGCAAGGCAAGGTATTGGCGGACATCGCGTCAGTTGCGCTGACACAGGCCGGCGTTCCGGTTGATCCGGCAAAATTCCTGGAAACCTGGGCATCGGCTGCCGCCGTCGAAGCCACTCGCGCCGATTTCCTCCAGACCCAGCGCTGGGAAATCTCCGGTTTTCCGACACTGGTTCTGGAGCGCGACGGGCAGCTCGACCTGGTGACCGCGGGTTACCTCCCAATGCCCAAACTCGTGGAAGCCATGCAGTCGGTAATCGATGACGACGCCGACCGAACGGCCGGAGGTGCAGCGTCTTAGAGCGGATTGGGCTCTAAGACGCTGCTCAGGAATAAGAAAAGAAAAACCCGAAATCGCAGTAAACGATTTCGGGTTTTTCTTTTCGCGGCATCGCCGCGCACTACTTAATTCTTACTGAGCTGCAACAGCTTGCTTCTTGGCCTTCTTCGCGTGCTTTGCTTTCTTCGCTTTCTTGTGATGCTTGGCCTTCTTTTCTGCCTTGGCCGGTGCTGACGGTGCTGCCGGTTCAGCCGGTGCCTGAGCGAAAGCTGTGCCTGCTGCGAAAGTGAGAGCGATGAGGGCTGCGATCAGTTTTTTCATGGTAAGAGTCCTTTTTGCATTGTTCGTAGACAAGTTCTACAACCCCTATAACGCTTACCGGAAACATTTGTTGACGCAGTCGCCGGATTTTTTTGTGTGCAAGAAACTGCTAATTGCCTAGCCTGCCGGACTTCGTAAGTAAAAAAATGGCGCGGGATTAAGGTATCCCGCGCCATTGACGTTCGGTATGCTGAACTGGGGGGCGATAGCAACCCGCCGCCCGCAAAAACCGGTCAGGACATGTGCTGACCGCCGTTGATTGCGATATTCGCTCCGGTCAGGAACGCCGCTTCATCCGATGCCAAATACGCCACCAGACCAGCCACCTCTTCCGGCTTGCCCAGACGCCCCATCGGAATCTGCGGAATGATCTTGCTTTCCAGCACGTCAGCCGGAATTGCCATAACCATCTTGGTTCCGATATAACCGGGCGAAATGGTATTGACCGTCACGCCCTTTTTCGCCACTTCCAGCGCCAGCGCCTTCGTGAAACCGTGCATGCCGGCCTTGGCCGCCGAATAGTTGGTCTGGCCG
>DASVLY010000186.1:0-10820 GCA_036384635.1 Noviherbaspirillum sp.
CAGATCGTGAACCTGGCGCGCGACCTTGCGCGTTCGCTGTCATTGACTTCGATCCGCGTGGTGGAGACTATTCCCGGCAAGAACTACATGGGCCTGGAGCTGCCGAATCCGAAGCGGCAAATCGTGCGCCTGACCGAGATCCTCGGCTCCAAGGTGTACAACGACAGCTCTTCCAGCCTGACGGTCGCGCTCGGCAAGGACATCGCCGGTCATCCGGTAGTGGCCGATCTGGCGAAGATGCCCCACCTTTTAGTGGCTGGCACCACCGGTTCCGGCAAATCGGTCGGCATCAATGCAACCATCCTGTCGCTGCTGTACAAATCGGACCCGAACAATGTGCGCATGATCCTGATCGACCCGAAGATGCTGGAAATGTCGGTGTATGAAGGCATCCCGCATCTGTTGGCGCCGGTGGTAACCGACATGCGCCAGGCCGGACATGCGCTGAACTGGGCGGTGGCCGAGATGGAGCGGCGCTACAAGCTGATGTCCAAGCTCGGCGTGCGCAACCTGGCCGGCTACAACCAGAAGATCGCCGACGCGGAAAAGAAAGAGGAAAAAATTCCGAACCCGTTCAGTCTGACGCCGGATGCACCGGAACCGCTGGAAAAACTGCCGACCATTGTGATCATCATCGACGAACTGGCCGATCTGATGATGGTGGTCGGCAAGAAGGTGGAAGAACTGATCGCGCGCATCGCGCAAAAGGCGCGCGCGGCCGGCCTCCACCTGATTCTTGCGACGCAGCGGCCGTCGGTGGACGTGATCACCGGTTTGATCAAGGCGAACATCCCGACCCGCATCGCCTTCCAGGTCAGCAGCAAGATCGACTCGCGCACCATTCTCGACCAGATGGGCGCGGAAACGCTGCTCGGCATGGGCGACATGTTGTACATGCCGCCGGGAACCGGCTTGCCGATCCGTGTGCATGGCGCTTTCGTGTCCGACGACGAGGTGCACCGCGTCGTCGAACACCTGAAGGCGCAGGGGGAACCGAATTACATCGAGGGAATCCTAGAAGGTGGCGTAGCCGAGGAAGGCGGCGATATGGCACTTGGCGGCGAAGGCGGCGGCAATAGCGAGTCCGATCCGATGTATGACCAGGCGGTGGCGGTCGTGCTGAAGAACCGCCGCGCGTCGATCTCGCTGGTGCAGCGGCATTTGCGTATCGGCTACAATCGCGCAGCCCGCCTCCTGGAGCAGATGGAGCAGAGCGGTCTGGTTTCTTCGATGCAATCCAATGGCAACCGCGAGATTATGGTGCCGGCTGGCAATAATTCAGAATAGGATAGAGATTGAAAAGAACAACACACCAATTAATTCAAGGCCTGGTGGCTTGTGTCATCGCGATCCCGGCGGTCGCCGGCGCATCGGCGCTGGACCAATTCAAGTCCTTTGTCGGCAGCACCAGGTCGGCCAAGGGGGAATTTACGCAGCGCCAGCTCAAGACGATGGACGGCACTGTCAAACTGTCCAATCAGGCCGCCGGCAGCTTCGTGTTCGCGCGACCCGGCAAATTCATCTGGACCTATCAGAAACCGTATGAGCAGTTGCTGCAGGCCGACGGCGAGAAGCTCTACATCTACGACAAGGACTTGAACCAGGTGACGATCAAGAAGCTGGGTGATGCGATTGGTTCGTCACCGGCCGCGATCCTGTTCGGCAGCAACGACCTGGAAAAGAATTTCACGCTGAAAGAGGCTGGCGCCAAGGACGGGCTTGAATGGCTGGAGGCGACGCCGAAGACGAAAGACACGACGTTCGACAAGATCGGCATCGGCTTGAAGAACGGTGTGCCGCAGGCGATGGAATTGCGTGATTCTTTCGGCCAGGTGTCGCTGCTTTCGTTCAATAAATTCGAAAAAAATCCGCCGATGGGAGCGGAACAGTTCAAGTTCGCCGTGCCCAAGGGGGCCGACGTGTTCCAGCAGTAAGCAATAGTGATATCGGTACCCTTAGCCGAACGGCTGCGCCCGCAATCGCTCGATGAAGTCATCGGTCAGCAGCATCTGCTCGGCCCCGGCAAGCCTTTGCGCGTTGCGTTCGAATCGGGTGAGCCGCATTCGATGATCCTGTGGGGGCCGCCGGGCGTGGGCAAGACCACTCTGGCGCGCCTGATGGCCGACAGTTTCAATGCAGAGTTCATCGCGCTGTCGGCAGTGCTGTCGGGCGTGAAGGATATTCGCGACGCGGTAGAGCGGGCACAACTGGTGCACGCAAATTCCGGGCGGCGCACCATCCTGTTCGTCGATGAGGTGCATCGCTTCAACAAGAGCCAGCAGGATGCGTTCCTGCCGCATGTCGAGAGTGGCTTGTTCACATTTATCGGCGCGACCACCGAGAATCCGTCTTTTGAAGTCAACAACGCGTTGCTATCGCGTGCGGCAGTATATGTTCTGAAGTCGCTGTCGGATGAAGATCTGGATGAGTTGGTTGACCGCGCCTGCATTCAGGAACTCGACGGACTGGATTTCACTGCCGAAGCGAAGGCTACGCTGATTGCCAGCGCCGACGGTGACGGACGCAAGCTGTTGAACAATCTCGAAATCGTCGCTCGTGCGGCAGCGGCAAACAGCCAGCAGGAAGTCGACGAGGCACTGCTTGCCACAGCGCTTGCGGAAAACCTGCGCCGCTTCGACAAGGGCGGCGATGCCTTCTATGACCAGATTTCGGCACTGCATAAATCGGTGCGTGGCTCGAATCCGGATGCATCGCTGTACTGGTTCGTGCGCATGCTCGACGGCGGTGCCGATCCGCGTTATCTCGCGCGCCGCATCATTCGGATGGCAACCGAAGATATCGGGCTGGCCGACCCGCGTGCATTGCGACTGGCGCTGGATGCTGCGGAAACCTATGAGCGGCTCGGCTCTCCCGAAGGCGAACTGGCGTTGGCGGAAGCGGTGGTTTTCCTCGCATGCGCGGCGAAGTCGAATGCGGTTTATAACGCTTACAACGCGGCGCGCGCATTTGTCGCAAAAGACAAGTCGCGGCCGGTCCCTGAGCATTTGCGCAATGCGCCTACCAAGCTGATGAAGGAACTGGGATATGGGAAGCTGTACCGGTATGCGCATGATGAGCCGCATGCGTATGCCGCCGGGGAAACCTATTTGCCGGAAGGGATGGCGGAGCCGGGCTGGTACCAGCCGACCCCGCGCGGGCTGGAAGGCAAGATCGGCGAGAAATTGGCGTATCTGAAATCGCTGGATCGCGAAGCGAAGAAGAATCAGAAAAAGTAAACCGTTCCCCCTGCTTGGTACAATGACGGTTTTCGCATTCCCAACCTCGGCATTTCCATGATCGATATTCAACTCCTCCGCAAAGACATCGACAGCGTTGCGTCCCGTCTGGCCACGCGCAAGTTCCAGCTCGATGTCGCCGCCTTCAATGCGCTCGAAGCCGAGCGCAAGCAGATCCAGACCCGTACCGAAGAATTGCAGAGCAAGCGCAACACGCTGTCCAAGCAGATCGGCATGCTCAAAGGTAAGGGCGAGGATACTTCCGCAGTGATGGCGGAAGTGGCCGGCATCGGCGACGAGCTGAAAGCTTCGGCGGAACGTCTCGATGCGATCCAGGCGAAGATGAGCGAGTTCATGCTCGCCATTCCCAACCTGCCTCATGAGTCGGTGCCGGCAGGTGCAGACGAGACGGCGAACGTGGAAGTGCGCAAGGTAGGTACGCCGCGCACTTTCGACTTTGAAGTGAAGGATCATGTCGATGTCGGCGCCGCACTGGGATTGGATTTCGATACTGCCGCCAAGTTGACCGGTTCGCGTTTTGCAGTGATGAAGAGCGGCATCGCACGCCTGCATCGCGCGCTCGCGCAGTTCATGCTCGATACCCATACCGGCGAGCACGGCTATACCGAGTGCTATACACCCTATATCGTCAATGCCGATTCGCTGCGCGGTACCGGGCAGTTGCCGAAATTCGAGGCTGATCTGTTTGCCGTGAAGAAGGGCGGCCAGGAAGGCGAGGGCGAGTCCTTATACCTGATTCCGACCTCGGAAGTGTCCTTGACCAACATGGTGCGCGACGAAATCGTCGCAATCGATGCGCTGCCGATCAAGCTGACCGCCCATACGCCATGCTTCCGATCGGAAGCGGGCAGCTACGGCCGCGATACTCGCGGCATGATTCGCCAGCACCAGTTCGACAAGGTCGAGATGGTGCAGATCGTGCACCCGGAAAAGTCTTTCGAGGCGCTGGAGGAAATGGTCGGTCATGCCGAGAACATCCTGAAGAAGCTCGACTTGCCGTATCGTGTGATCACGCTTTGCACCGGCGATATGGGCTTTGGCGCTGCGAAAACCTACGATCTGGAAGTATGGTTGCCGGCACAGAACACTTATCGGGAAATCTCATCGGTGTCGAACTGCGAAGCCTTCCAGTCGCGGCGCATGCAGGCGCGTTTCCGCAATGCGCAGGGCAAGCCGGAACTGGTGCATACGCTGAACGGTTCCGGACTGGCAGTCGGCCGCACACTGGTGGCGATCCTGGAAAGCTACCAGCAGGCCGACGGCAGCGTCGATATTCCGCAAGCGCTGCAACCCTACATGGGCGGGCTGAAGCGGCTGACGCCCGCAGTCTGATAGCGGTGCCGCCTTATCAATTCGGATAAGGCAAAGATGAAACTCCCTGGCGACGTTCGATGAACAAACTGTTGCCAGGGATTTTTTTCGCCTGTTTCTTTGCTTCGGAGGCAGCCGTCGCAATCTGGTGATGCGATACATACTGCCCCGGTTCGACGAGCACCACGCCGAGCGACAGACTGATCAGCGAATGGAAGACCTTCTTGCCGCGCCGGTCTTCGCTGATATAGCCGTTGCGCTCGCGGTCGTCTGCACTGTAATGCTCGGGGATGGCCTTTGCGAAAGCATCCAGGATCGCCTTGCTGCGCGCCTCCCAATCTTCGCTCTGGAACAGAATGATGAAGTCGTCGCCGCCGACATGACCGACGAAATCGCGGTTGGGATCGCAGTGCGCACAGAGCAGACGGCCGGTCAACTGGATGACGTCATCGCCTTTGCGATAGCCGTACACATCATTGAACGGCTTGAAATGATCGAGGTCTGCATAACAGGCCGCGAAGCGTGCGCCGCTCTGCAGCAGACGGTCGATATGCTCGTTGATCGGGACATTGCCAGGCAGTAGCGTAAGCGGGTTCGCATAGCGCGCCGCATTGATTTGCATCTGCGTGATTTCGCGCATCAGGTCGTGGCCAGTGCCCATGCCCGCATAGCGGCCTCCGTCGGTAATAATGAAGCCGTTCGACAAGTGGTGGTGGTCGGCTTCGACGATGATCTGGCTCAGTTCCTGCAGCGGCGTGTCCTTGTCGGTGATCAGCGGTTTGTCGTCCATGAACGCGGTGCACGGTTTTTTACCGTACAGTTCCCGCAGGTAAGGGCGGGCGAAGCGGTCTATCAAGTCGTGACGGGTAATCAGGCCGACCGGTATGCCATTGTCGATGACGGGCACAATCTGCAGATCGGAATTGGCGTGGAAGATGTCGTAGACGCGGTTATTGTTCATGTCCGGCGTCACAGTTGGCACGATGCGCAGAAGCTTTTGCGCAGTAACAATGTTGTGTTCGAATGCGCTCTTTTGCGGATACACGGCCACGCCGCTACGGTTCAGGGTTTTCACGACCTCGGCGGGCAATTCAGTGCCCGGCGTCGCCTGCGGACGGGCGATGTGATAACCCTGACCGTATGCGATCCTCAGATCGCGGATCATGAGCAGTTCGGTCTGTGTCTCGATGCCTTCGGCAATAACCATCGTGCCCGATTTTTCCGCAATTTCCTGGATCGAGCGTACGAACTGCAGCTTGACGGAGTCGTGGTTGATGCCCTGCACGAAGTGCATGTCGATCTTCACATATTCCGGGCGCAGTTCCGACCACAAGCGCAGGCTGGAAAAACCTTCGCCCAAGTCGTCGATTGCGATCTGGAAGCCCATGCCGCGGTAGTGCATCACCGCTTCGCGCATGAGGTCGTAGTCATAGGTCGGCTGGTTTTCCGTCAGCTCAATAATGACCCGCTCCGGGTTGATGCCTACTTCATGGATATAGCCGAGCGTTTCGCCATGCTTGGCTTGCGGCAGCAGCAACATCTCTGGGCTCACGTTCAAAAATAGCTTGCCCGGCAGATTCAACTCAGCGAAACGCTCCAGCACTATGCGCCGGCACATGTGCTCGACCTCGACGCTGAGATTATGCGCGCGTGCCACCTTGAACAAGTTCATCGGAGAGTGCAATGGACTGTCGGATGGTCCTCGGATCAGTCCTTCATAACCGATGATTTCGCCGCGTTGCATATTAATGATGGGTTGGAACAATGCATTCAGCCGGCGTCGGCTCAGGATTTCATTCAGGCGCGATAACAGCATGGCATCTCCGCTTTCCGGCTGTTTGCACGGTTCCTCGTTCCTGTTATTAACGACTGGAATGGGGATAAGCATCGCTGCATAGCGGCTGAAGTTGCCGGCGCTGACTAAATTCGTGGTTTGGGAGCTCATATCGTGGAATTCTGAGCCAAAACATCAACTACGGAGGGGCCGGAAGTTTGAAGTGAACTCAAGGCAGTCTTTCTTGTTTTTCTCAATCAATTGAATGCGTGGCTATGCTAGAAGGTATTTATGACAGGATGATGATTTCCGGCAATTGATATGGGAAGTTTACGTAGAAGAGACGGATTACAGTTGTTGCAGGGTGCGGAAGCGCGTCTTCCGTCGGCATGGAGAGTCTGCTATAATCTTTTGCTTTGCGGCGTTACGCTGCCGCAATACGACCGAAACAGGAAAGGTGGCAGAGTGGTCGAATGCGCTGGACTCGAAATCCAGTATACGTTTTTAGCGTATCGAGGGTTCGAATCCCTCCCTTTCCGCCAGATGCATAAAAAAAGCGCCTTCCAAGGCGCTTTTTTTATGCATCAAACATACGGTGCTTGTTCGGCGCTTCGCTTTATAGGTGTCGTCGCCTAAGTGAGCGATAACAGGGCTTCGGGGAGAGCTGCGAACCCTTAGGTTTGCTTGAAGAAAAAACTAACGGAACACGTTTGGCCTGTCACAGCACCGCAGTACTGCGTAATAGTTGCGATCAGTTATCGAGCAAAGAAAAGAACATGTTCAAATCTTCGCTCCCGAAGCGAACACACATGGCCTCAAAGTTCGATTGCCAATGTTGTGTGCCGTCAAGCTGATTAATATCAAACACCATGTTCTCGCATTTATGTGGGATGTGATTGGTGGGCTGAGATTCATCAGCGATTACTTGGCGCTTGGCTTTGAGTAAAGGGAGGGCCATTATTTTTCCGTGAAATGTTACTTAAAGGAAAGTAACTTCTAAAAAGTAATTCCTAAATCTAATATATGTTGCGGACGCAATTTTAGCCTTCTTAGTAGCTCTGCACCATCCCATAAGGATGGCATTTCCTTGTGGAAACTTAAGGGGCTATTGTGTGGACGATGCCGCATCAAGTTGTTGTCTACTCGAATCTTTTTCAACTGCCACACTCTCAATACGCCAAACGGGTTAAGTAAATCGGATGCAAGCAAGTACACGCTGCCGACTTGTTGGAATTTTGCTTTACCTTGGCATTTCGCGCGTTTGTAACGCAATCAGTTAACCGGATCGCTTATATACTTAGCATCTGGCAACATTTGCCAGATATGTTATTTAAGGAGATCTAATGAACAAGTCAGAAATGATCGACAAAATCGCCGCAGACCATGCGCTTAGCAAGGTAAAGGCTAAGGAGGTCGTAGAGCAGGTATTCGGTTTTGTCGGTGCTGATCTGAAGAAGGAAGGGCGCTTTGCCTTTCCCGGGTTGGGCACTTTTACCGTGACCCAGCGTGCTGCCCGCTCGGGACGCAATCCGGCCACCGGTGAAAAAATCAAGATCAAGGCATCCAAGAATGTGCGCTTCAAGGCAGCGCCGGCGCTGAAAGAACTGGTGGCGAAAGTGAAGGTCAACTAATTGACTCACCGGGAGCGGCGTTCGCCGTTCCCGTACCCATCCGCAGTTTTCAAATATCTGAACGACATGCTCGCCCCCTGTGCCGGCGACGAGCTGGCCTTCATCGCCGAACGATGGCACCATCGACAACACACTCAGATTCACAAAAAATCACATTGAAGTACAACGTACTGTTGTCGTGGGTGAACTATTTGGATCGACGCATGCTCGAATCAGATTCATTGCAGCGAGAAGCCCACCAATGCGGCAATCAGAACGGGAAGTCGAACAGCTCGAGCAACTGACCAGGACCAGGCGGTTGGCGACGGGTCTGCTCGTGTTGATGGCGTTCTTGTTTGCAGCGGCCAGGGTGTTGCAGGGGACTTATCCCATACTTTCCTTTGTTGCTGCATTCGCCGAAGCAGCGATGGTCGGCGCTCTGGCGGACTGGTTCGCGGTCACCGCGCTGTTTCGGGCGCCGCTGGGCTTGCCGATTCCGCATACTGCGATCATCCCCCGGAATAAGGAACGCATAGGCGAAAGCCTCGCCGATTTTTTGAAACATAACTTCATCACGCAAGAAATTATTCGCGAAGAATTGCGATCTGTCGATTTCGCCGGGACTGTGGCGACCTGGCTGGCGCAGCCGGAAAACAGTCGTTTTGTCACCAGGCAGTTCATTGGCGGCATTCCCACTCTGTTGCGCATGATAGAAGACGAGCATGTCGCGCAATTCATGCAGAACAGAGCACGCGCCGTGCTGGACAACGTGCAATTCGCGCCGCTGCTGGCGCAAATCCTGTCGCTGGCGGTGGCGGGGCACCATCACCAGCCCCTGTTTGATCACATAGTCAATGTGCTGGCGCAAATAGTGGAAAAAAACAATTCATATATTCGCTGGAAGATCGATGAGAACAGTCCACGCTGGCTGCCGAAAGCAGTCGACGACAAATTCTTTTCCCGCCTGCTCGATGCGATTCGTAGCACATTGAACGAAATGCGCGAGGACGACAGCGAGTGGCGCAACCGTTTCCAGATTGCGATCGAGGAATTCATCGAGCGGCTGCGCACTTCCCCGGAATATGAAGAGCGCATCAAATCGGTGGTGACTAAGGTGCTGGAACACCCGTTGTTCCAAGATTACACAAAACACCTGTGGCACGAAGTCAAGTTGCGCTTGTTGGCCGATGCAACGGCGGACGACTCGCAACTCGTGGCGAAATTGAGTCAGGCAATGCATACCTTCAATGAATCGCTACTGCAGGACAAAACCGTGCGCGGCAAGTTGAACCAGTGGATACGCATCATTGCCACCGACGCACTGGTGGAACGAAGGGAAATGATCGCCGACCTGGTCACGCGCGTGATCCGCAAGTGGGATGCGGAAACGGTATCGCGCAAGTTCGAATTGCATGTCGGCAAGGACCTGCAATACATCCGGATCAACGGTACGCTCGTGGGCGGACTGGTCGGATTGCTGCTGCATACGGTGTCGCTGGCGCTGTAAATTCAGATGTGCTCTGTCAAAAGCATCATGCGCTTGTCCCATTCGTGGGAACGGCAGAAGGGGGCTTTTGTCAAATATGGATGGAGATCGTGAGAACTGAGCGGAGTCTTTCATGGATATATTCAAAAGCAATATCGTTGTCGGCCTGACAGCAGGCGTTGCCGCGACGCTCTTGGCCCCGGTGCTGATTCCTGTGGTGGCAACGGCTACTCGTCCGCTGGCGAAGTCGCTGCTCAAAGGCGGTGTGGTTTTGTATGAGAAAGGCCGGGAGGCACTTGCGGGAGCCGGCGAGGAAATAGAAGACCTGATTGCGGAAGTTCGTTCGGAGCTTGTGGCTGAACATCATGCATATGCGGGCGCAGCGGGCGCGCAAGCGGAAGAGAAAGAGGAGGCGACCGATCAGCAGCGCGCAAGACCTGAGGCGGTGCGCCATGTCGGCAACGGAGCGCAGGCATAATGGCCGCCCATGCCGTCGTCGTTCATCGGATTCCGGGGAGGGTGCGCCTGCGCATTCAGGACAGGCGCGGCAATGCCGCTTACTTTTCGAATTTGTCGGAAAACCTTGCCCGCTTTGAGAACGTGCACAACGCCAGGGCGAACCCGGTTACCGGCAGCATCGCCCTCGAATTCGCTGGTAGCCTTGATGAGGTGCTGCGGCGGGCGGAAAAAGATGATTTGTTGACGATTGTCGAGGCAGTGGCGACGGACAAGAATCCATTTACGGCTGGCGCGAACGCTTTTTCAGATGCCGCTCCACCGGTCAATCTGGTCAGTGGGCACGACATGAACCGGATGTTCATGGTGGGTTTGATGCTGCTGGCAGTCTCGTTGATACAGGCGTTTAGAGGACAGTGGTTCCCGCCGGCCCTCTCGGTATTCTGGTATGCGTGGGAAGCCTTCAGTCTGTCCAATCTGACTGAAGGACGGGGTGGAGTTTGATGTACAGGCAGCATCGCGTCAGAGTGCTGCATTGAAAAGGAGATGCAAAATGGCAGAGTATGAGCAAACCGGAAAAAGGGATGACGCATACAATCCCCAGGTGCGGAAGGAAGCGGCAGACCAGACTGCAGCGGAGCAAGCCGCAGCGGAGCAAGCCGCCGCCGAAACCGGCGCCTATCATGAAGGAATCGAAAATATGGCTGGCAAGGCTGGGCGCATGGCTGGGGAAGCCGCTTCGGGCGCGCGTAGTATGGTGTCGGACACACTGAGATCGGTAGGTACCGTCAGCGATGAAGTGATCGGCGTTGCGCGCGATGAGCTCAAGGGCGCGGTAGCTGCAACGGAGGAAGTCGGCAGCGGGCTGGTAGGCGGCGTGCAGCATGTGGCGACAGATGTGGTGCACGGCGTCGGTGAGGTCGGTG